>CAINEZ010000100.1 GCA_903847905.1 uncultured Bacteroidota bacterium | reverse complement strand
TAAACTTTTGCGTTGGCTTGAGTGTTGGTTCATTTTATTTTCTGTCATTGGTCTATCAAGTTGCAAAGAACAGTCTGATGTGTCAAAGTCTGCTTTCTTTTTAATAATTTGTCTCCGCTTGTGCATAACGAAACTGTATTGCTTGCAATGGCGGACTGTCAGGCAAAGACAGACGAGTCTGCCGAAATAATAATTTTAGGTTGCACCGCTGAACCCCTTCAACCACAAGCCATTGAAGCAATATAAAGTTATAGCCTGTGTTTATTTGCAAAACTCATTTATTAAAATGTCCACCATATATACTTTTTGGTCAAGTGCTTTTGCCCAACAGTCACAGGCAATCTTTTTATTTTTCCCATTACTTGTAATATAAACTAATACACCATCAATGATGTCTGAATTCCATGTCAGCATTGATTTTTCTCCAAGATTGTATGTCTGATTGATTTCGTATTCTTTATCAAAGTTACCAAAATCTTCTGGAAATGTCTTTGGATTAGTTTTATTTAATTGGATACATTTTTTTAAATCATTAATACCTTGAACAACAAAAACAGAATCAGTAAAATTATATTTAGGAAAATTATTCGAGTCAAGGACAGTTTCTTCGGATGCTAAAAGATAACAAATACCTCTCAGGTAAAATATTTTGTAATAAGAAGAGTCTGTCTGAATAATTTTTGTCAAAGTCTTAGCAGCATAAACATATGACTCACCACTGATATCTTTCTTTGCATTATAATAAAGGCTTCTTAAAGAGTCAATAGTCTGTCCGTGTCCTTGTGAGAATGAAAAAATGAAAATAAATATTGTAATAATTGTCTGTCTCATTTTATCTTTAAACATTGGCTATAACGATTGGTGGCTGCTTTTCGTGCCGTGAATAGAAGCACTTTCATGTCACCCGTGATTGCGATACAAATATACAAAAAAGTTTCTGTCAACCACAAAACTACGGCATGAAAGCAGACACAAGTTATGCACTGGCGGACTGATCTAACATCATGTCTAAAAGCACTGTCATTATTAAGTAAAGCAGTCAGTTGTCGAAGCGTTTTTGTCTGGGGTCGAATGTGCGTGAGCGTTTAAATTTTTACAGAAGGGAAGGGATTTTTCTTTGCCATGAATATGTTACTGCCGCTAGTGCGTGGAAAATGGAAAGCCCCTATGTTTGCAAACTGGTTAGATTAGTGGGTATATTAAATTTGTATTCGAATCCTATAAAACGAAACAACATGAGAACTTTAGATTTTACGAATGAACCAATTTATGTCGGAATAGATACGCATAAAAAATCATGGAATGTATCCATAATGCTAAAAGAAATTACACATAAAACTTTTACACAGCCGCCAAAGCCTGATACATTAAGTAATTATTTACATTCAAATTTTCCTGGAGGAAATTATATTTGCGCATATGAAGCAGGATTTTGCGGATATTGGATACAACATGATTTAGAACAGAAAGGTATAAAATGCATAATTGTAAATCCTGCAGATGTACCGACAAAACACAAAGAAAAGGATAATAAGACAGATAAAGTTGATAGTAGGAAAATAGCACGGGCATTAAGGAATAATGAATTAGAACCAATCTATGTTCCATCACGTCAAAGTCTGGAAGATCGAAGTTTGTCCCGATTAAGATACAGTATTGTTACTGACCTGACCAGATGTAAAAACCGAATAAAATCCTTATTGTATTTTTATGGTATTGATATCCCCGAAGGACTAGATAAAAGATCCAGAGAATATTTTAATTGGTTAGAAAGTGTTGAATTAACACAAGCAACAGGCACAAGCACCATTAAATACTTATTACAAGAATATTTAAGCTTACGAAAGATTCAATTGGATGTAACAAGAAAGATTCGACACTTGTCAAGAACGGATAAATATACAAAACATGTAACATTGCTGACAAGTATACCCGGAATCGGAATTACCACTGCAATGATTATTCTTACGGAAATTGACACCTTAAGTAGGTTTAATAATTTAGATAAACTTTGTTGTTTCATAGGACTTGTGCCAAGAGTAAATTCAAGTGGAGAAAAAGAAATAATCGGAGATATAACACGGCGTGGAAATATGCATCTAAAAAAATGTCTGGTTGAAAGTTCTTGGATCGCTATACGAAAGGATGTTGCTTTGATGATGAATTATAAAGATTATTGTAAAAGGATGGAACCAAATAAAGCAATAATAAAAATAACAAGAAAATTAGTAAATAGAATTCGATTCGTTATAAAGAATCAAAAAAAGTATCAAAATAATAAGTTGTAATTTCATTTGTATAATTATCTGTATTATCTATAGGAAGCGTGAGCAAGCGCAAAAATAAGCATGCAGCAATAGAAGTCTGCTCTGAAAAGACTGCGGCTCACACCTATAAAATATAAAAGGGGGAATGCAGCTCTGAATTGAGATGTCTGCTGATAGAAGCATGATTTTATAGATAAAAATTTTGTTAATATATTGAAAACTCTTTGAGGAGTTTCCAATATATTAACAAAAAACCAAATACATATTGTTGATAAAATTTTCTTTTTTATTTTGGTTTGCAACATAGAAGCTTATTTGCAGCCTAACACTTTTTGCCTTTAAAATAAAAGCTGCAAATGTGTTTTACAATGTGCGGTTGAGATTTGTTAATATCTTTTTTTGGAGGGGGGAATAGTTACCATTTTCTTTTTTGACAAGGATTGCAGATTAGCGATAAATAAAAAAAGGCAACTAAAAAAAAATAATAAACCAGCAAAAAATAATACTTGATTTGCTCCAAAATAGTTTCCAATAATTCCAGCAGTCAACATACCAATAACTAAACCTATTCGTTCTGCTATTATCTTAAATGATAATATTTTCCCAAGTATTTCATTTTGAATATTTTCTTGTATAAAGGTTCTGCTTCCTGTTGTATATAAAGATTCTCCGATTCCTTCAAAAATCAAAAATGGTAAAACAAAAATTAATGTTGTTTGTAAACTAAAGCCAATCAAACTTATACTAAAAACGAATATACCAATAAAGAAAATCAATAAAGATTTTTTATTTTTTATAAAATATAGCCACATACTTCCAATTATTGCACCTATCCCTGATAATGAAATAATAATACCATAATACGATGTATTTATTCTAAGTATTTTTGAAAGAAATACTATTTCTAAGATTCCGATAACACCTATTGCAAAATTTGCAAATAAGCCACCAAATAAAACAATTTTTATATCTTTATTATTTATAAAAATCTTTAAGCTATTAATAAAATCTTTTAATTGGTTTTTCGTAGAAATATGCAATTCACCATTATTAATAAATTTATAACTTACAAAAAGAACTAAAAAAGAAAAAATAAAATAACTAATTGCGTCTATAATAAAAACATATTCTATTTTATAAAATCTAATTATTAGTGATACGAGTAATGGTCCCAGTATCATTGCCAACATTTCTTCAAATGTTATAAAAGAATTAATTTTTAATAACCATTTCTTTTTTGTTAAAAAAGGGATAAAAGAATGTAATGCGGGGAGAAATAATGCTTCAAGAATAGCATTTAAAAAAGTAATGATGTAAATTATTTTTACATTTAAAAAGAAAATAAATGATAAAACAAATATTCCTTTAAATAAACTAGTGTAGAAAAGTATTTTTTTCTTATTATAAGAATCAACAATAATACCTCCAAGTATGCTAAACAAAATAAAAGGGATACTTCTGATAATTAATAGGTAACAAATACTTAAGGGCGAACCAGTTTGATTATAAACGATTATCATCAATGCAACTAGGGACAACCAGCTTCCAATATTAGAAACAAAATCGCCCAACAATAAAATATACAATTTATTGTAAAAAAAGAAAGAAAGACTCGATCTCTTGCGTATCATTAAAAAGAATATGAAAATTTTATAAAATTATACAATTATCTTCTTCCTTTTATGAACTTTTTCAATATGCTTTATTATTTTTTTTCTTGCGATGCAAAAAACATCTTTATCTGAACCTTTTCCTTCTATGGAAAGTCTTCTATTAAAACATCCACCCCTGCAAATATTAAGTATTTCGCAATTTATACATTCATTAGAAATTTTATTAAATAAAGACTTCCATTTTTCAAAAGATACTCCTTCTATTATTTGCTCGAAACTATTATCAATGATGTTTCCTAATTTGAACTTATTAAAAATAGAAACGCACTCACATGGGAAAATATCTCCTTTTGTATTAATAGAAAAATTTTCCCCACAAGTACCACATAATTCACATGCAATGCTTTTTGCTTTGCATTTTATTTTTGCTTCAATATCTCCTAAAAACCTTATATATATTTTATCTTTATACTTTGCAGCCCAATAATCGTATAACTCAATTAGCGCATCAGCATAATTATTTGCATCAATTGTCATAGAATTTTCATAAAAAAAACCAGGAATAAAATCTGTTGTATGAATTCTCTTTTGCACAAAATAATCTAATGACTCTTTTAAAAAAAAGACATTTTTGTTGGTAATAACACTAATCGTACTTACAGGTAAATGGCATTGACTAATAATATCCAAATTATCATTTATTTTATTAAAACAAGATTTGTTATTAATCCCTTTTCTATGTATATCCTGAACATTTTTTGGACCATCTATACTTATTCCAATTAAAATTTTATTTTTTAAAAAAAAGTCAATCCATTCTTGGTTAATAAGTGTACCATTGGTTTGAAATGATGTTATTATTTTCCAACCATTTGAATTCAAATCATTTATTAATTTATATATTTCTTCAAACTTCTTAATATTAAATAAGAGAGGTTCTCCACCATGCCAAATCAAATACATAACTCTTTCTTTATTATATATTTTTTCAATCCAAGAAGCATAAGACAAAATTGATTTTTGTATAACCTCAATATCAATAAATAAATTTTCTCTTTTTATTTCACTTCTATAGCAATAATCACAAAATAAATTACATTGTTCTGTTAATTTAAATACTAATGATTGTATTCTGAAATCTGAATAATCCCAAAGTTTTAATTTTGAATTTGTGGGGATATTGTATTGCATATTATTTTCCTTTATACTTATTTAATATCAAAAAAGAGATTGGTTGTAGTTTAAATTAGCGTGTAAAAATGAACATTTCTCATTAAAATTCATCTTGAATAAAAGGGTTCCTGATAAAATTTTTCTTTTCATTTTCAAAAGCCTTATATACTTTATGTTTCGAGGAATATAATTACCAACTCTAATCTAAACTACAACCAAGAGATTGTCTAATAAAATTAATATCAGACAATCTCTTTTATTATCAAATTACATAGCTGGTCCTCTGCTAAATTCGCCATCAGGTCTAGCAGCAACAGGGCCTCTGCTAAATTCGCCATCAGGTCTGGTACTATCACCACCTTTAACTTTTTTCATTTGACTTTTATTAATCTGCTCTGATTTAAGCTGTTTGACATTTTTTACTTCTTTTTTCATAATACATAAATTTAAATTAAACAAATATGAGCTACTTTTAACGAGGTATCGCTCTCCTCTCGTTTAAGGCTGTAAAATAAATTCTTTACAGGGACAAAATTTGTCCCTCATAAAATTTATTTTAAAAATTTTCTTGAAGTACAGCAATATCTTATGTCATGCCCTTCTTCTTTTAATTCTGAAATCATCCGTTTTACGGTCCTTGTGCTACAATTAAATTTAGATGAAACTTGTGCAATAGAAAGACATCTACCTTTCTCTATCATTTCCAAGAGGTACTCCATTTTTTGTTTTCGTTCTATATATCTCATATTTCTAACCGTTTTTTTAGCGTTGGGGCAAAAGCAAATGTGGTGCATACCAAAATAAAAAATAAAACAAGTAATGCACCTCTTTTGCTTTTGCAGAAGTGATAGCAAACACGGCTTCGCCGAAAAAAGCGGTGGGTAAAAATTTAAACCTTCGGGAGGGTAAGGTGTGTCGGTTGTTTTGATTCATTGTCTGTGTCTTTTCAAGTTGCAGTGAACTGTCTAAAGTGTCAAAGTCTGCTTTCTCGTTAATTTTTCTCCACTTGTGCATAACGATTAAGGGCTGCAAACGGCGGCGTTTTAGAGCACTTCCATGTCTGCCCCACAAATAATTTTTAAAGATACAAACTTTT
>CAINEZ010000099.1 GCA_903847905.1 uncultured Bacteroidota bacterium | reverse complement strand
TTAGCCTCGTTAGAGGCGATATTATGGTAAAATAAAATAACAATTCTAAATAAAGCCCCGTAGGTGGCGACATCTTTAAAAGGATTGAAAACAGGGCTTTTCAGTACTTCAAATGTTTTTACCTGACAACAGAGATTTTTTTATAATTTTACTAAAATAAAATAAAAAGCAGAATCTAAAATGTCTCCAATCAAATATTTAATTACAGACGAAATTCAAAGAACCGGCTTCGTAACTGAGTTTTGTAGCCCTTTTAAAGAAGCAAGTGCCTATGTCTAAAACCTTATGAATACTGCCGGTTGCATGGATAAAGAAGAAAAAGAGAGAAGGTTATTAGCTTTTTGAGAAACCGAAATAATACTTCATAAGGTCTTTTTTTTATCTTTGAAAAAATTACAATGGTAAAAAAATATGAATAGATTTTCTGTTTTATTTCCAAAAATAAGTTGGTGGATTGACAATCATGGATGGATTGAATTAGGTACAGATGAAAATAGCACAAGCTTAGTCAGATTGATTGACGAAGGAGGTGTTTATTGGGAAGACGATGAATGTGATGAGCTTGATGATGCTCTTATAAATGCAGAAAAATTTCTTGAAACGGATTTACCTATAAGATTTGGAGAGGATTATAATACATGGTAATTTTATCATCTGCTTTTGCTGTTCAAATTCCATTGTCTTCGCCCTTCTTAAATTCCGGTTTCATACTTGCAGCAACAATAAATATGTCATATTGATATAATACTTTTTGAAAATTTATAATTAACTTTGTAAAAAAATAAAACAATGACAATAGCTCTAATTAAAATCAAAAAGCAGGAGATTCCTATTTTAACAAAATTGATTTCTGCCTTTACTGACGCAAAAATGCGTGTTATTAAAAACGATGATGACTACCAGGAAGAATTAATGGCAAAACTTATTGAAGAAGGATTATCCAGTGAAGTTGCCTCTGAAGAAACGAAAAAAAAAGAATTTAAAAAACATGGAGTTAATTATTAGAGGTTCATTCTCGAACTAACTGGTATAAAATTGAGCTTCGTGTTAGCCAACACAAAATATACTGGATACTTTGCGTTATCCGTAAACAAAAGGACAAAATTGAATTTGTAAGACTGAAACCCGAAAGTTATTTTAAAAAGAATCTTTAAATTGCGTCGCAATTAACCCATCAAATCTGTGCTAAGTCTGTTGCCCTCATCCTTCTTTAATTCATCAATTAATATTTCCCTTTCTTTGTTTTGAATTAATCTAAATAATATTATTATATTTGCAATTAGTACAATAAAACTCTGTGTACCTCTGTGATTCAACTCTGTGCTCTCTGTGTTAAAAAAAACTTCACTATCATTAACTACGGAGAAACACAAAGTGTGCACAATGAACACAGAGAAAAAAATATACTTGGCAATTTACAATGAAAGACAGTAATAAAATTATAAATGAAGTAACCCAAAACGAGTATAAATGGGGCTTCACAACAAATATTGAAACAGAAACTGCTCCAAAAGGGCTGAACGAAGATATTGTCCGGTTCATTTCTGCTAAAAAAAATGAGCCGGAATGGCTATTGGAATTTCGTTTGAAAGCATACAAACACTGGCTTACAATAACAGAACCTAAATGGGCGAATTTGCATTATCCGCCAATTAATTACCAGGATATTATATATTTTGCGGCGCCAAAACCCCCGAAAAAAGTTTCAAGCCTTGATGAAATTGATCCCGAATTAATTAAAACTTTTGAAAAACTTGGTATCAACATTAACGAACAAAAGATGCTTACAGGTGTTGCTGTAGATGCCGTGATGGACAGCATTTCCGTTACAACTACATTCAAAAATACTTTGGCTGAAAAAGGAATTATTTTCTGTTCATTCAGCGAAGCCGTGAAAGAACATCCCGAGCTTGTAAAAAAATACTTGGGAAGTGTGGTACCTTATACTGACAATTATTTTGCTTCATTGAATTGCGCTGTTTTCAGCGATGGTTCCTTTTGTTACATTCCGAAAGGAGTGAGATGTCCTATTGAACTTTCAACTTATTTTCGTATAAATGCCGCTAATAGCGGTCAGTTTGAAAGAACGCTTATTATTGCAGACGATGATAGTTATGTTAGTTACATGGAAGGATGCACGGCGCCACGAAGAGACGAGAATCAACTGCATGCTGCAATTGTCGAGATCATTGCCATGGAAAATGCAGAAGTGAAATATTCCACTGTTCAGAACTGGTATCCCGGTAATAAAGAAGGACTCGGCGGTATTTACAATTTTGTTACAAAGCGTGGAATTTGCAAAGGAAATAATTCGAAAATATCATGGACACAGGTAGAAACAGGTTCTGCAATTACATGGAAATATCCGAGTTGTATTTTAAAAGGAGATAATTCTGTCGGGGAATTTTATTCTGTAGCTGTTACAAATAATTATCAGCAAGCCGATACCGGTACTAAAATGATTCATCTTGGCAGGAATACTAAAAGTACTATCATGTCGAAAGGTATTTCGGCAGGGAAGAGCAATAATAGTTACCGTGGTCTTGTTAAAATCAGTAAAAATGCAACTAATTCAAGAAATTTTTCGCAATGCGATTCTTTGCTGATGGGCGATAAATGTGGCGCGCATACTTTTCCGTATATTGAAGTTGCAAACAAATCATCAATAACCGAGCACGAAGCTACTACTTCAAAGATTTCCGAAGACCAGCTATTTTATTGCTTACAGCGCTGTATTGATAAAGAAAGTGCAATCGGATTAATTGTTAATGGCTATGCAAAAGAAGTATTAAATAAACTACCGATGGAATTTGCTGTGGAAGCGCAGAAATTACTGGCTATAAGTTTGGAAGGAAGTATTGGATAATTTAACTACAAATGCGCACAAAGGAAAACACATAGTAACGCGGAAGAAATATGATTGATAACTAAATCATAATTAAAATA
Source organism: uncultured Bacteroidota bacterium (assembly GCA_903847905.1). Classification (GTDB taxonomy): domain Bacteria; phylum Bacteroidota; class Bacteroidia; order Bacteroidales; family CG2-30-32-10; genus CAINEZ01. Next base: position 244 of record CAINEZ010000099.1, on the reverse strand, counting down.
ATTAACAAACAACAATGATTTATTTTAGATTTTAGATTCCTGCCTGCCGGTAGGCAAGGTTCGAATTAAGAATGATTGAGTGATTGAATAAATATCAACCAATATCTATGAATAAACAATTAATATTTTTCGTGAAAATTCGTGAAATTAGTGGACAACAAACAACAAACAACAAACAACAAACAACAAACAACAAACAACAAACAACAAACAACAAACAACAAACAACAAACAACAAACAAGT
>CAINEZ010000098.1 GCA_903847905.1 uncultured Bacteroidota bacterium | reverse complement strand
TATCCTGATTTTTGACCATAAAAATATAACGTTTTTTCTTTTTTATGATAAAGAAAGGGAATGTAAATAAAAAACTTTTTAGGTAAGATATAAACAAATAAAAACCTCCTTAACCGGTGGAGAAACAAAAATATGCTTAAAACTAATGTTAAACCAAAAGAAAGGAGGCTAAGGCAAAGATACTATAAATAGCAATTGCATTGCAAGTGTAATTTTACATTAAGCAAAGCACGCTGGTTTATACCGATACGGAACATGTTGAAATAAATATCATTTTATTCCTATCGGCATAACTCGTTCTAATCATCTTTTAAAATGCAAATTTGATAAGAACGAGTATAAGGCAATTGCCTGATGACTGCGAAAGTGGAACGAAATAAAATTATTTTTGTACAAAAATTAAAATTTTAAGAAAATGGAAAAATTAGAATCAATATCAAAATTTTCAAATAATTCCATTAGTAATAAGGAATTATCAATGTTAATTGGCGGAGCTCAAACTACATGGACTCCAACAAAAGGAGGAGATTATACCGTAGGGACAGGGATTTATGCTGTAACGCGCCATCAATGTTCAGATTATACAGGTTCAGACGGAACTGTTTTGCATTGTGATGATAATAATAATGGTGGTGCATGTGATACATTAAACAAAGATTCAATACATTAATTTTTATAATTAAACATATAGCGAAATAATTAATTTCGCTATATGTTTTCAAAAGTTATATCTATGAATATGAGATTTTATTTTATTATTATATCTACATCTATTTTACTACAGATAGAAGTACGCGCCCAAAATGATTCATTAATATGTTCTGAAAAAGTAAAAGCATATTATAAAAATGTTTTTTCAGCCGAAGATTCCATTATTATTGGTAAATATTCAGAAGCTTCAAAATTATATAATAAGGCATTTTCGTTAATAAAGCCTTTTTGTAATGATTTGAAGAATGCTGTGTTTGCTGAAATTTATGGCAAACGCGATTCTGTGTTAATTTTGAAATATCTTTACCATGTAGTAAATTTTAATTGTGACACAGAGTTCTTGTCAAACTCAATAATAAAAAATCTCCCATTTTACAATTATTTAGTTGGGAACTTGAACAAAAAACATGTTGTTCAAAATAAAATTAATAATACGCTTGATATAATATTAAAAGATGATCAACACATAAGAGATAGTTGCCGTAAAGTATTTGGGGCTGACTTTTACGAACCTCCCCTGGCGAAAAAAAGAATAATGTATATTGATTCATTAAACTTACTTAAAATCCAGGATATATTGGATAATTATAATATTGATTCAATTAATAAAAATGGACTTTTTGCTATGGAGATAGTTATATTGCATAACGGCGCATGGCACAGATTGAATATATTATATAAAATAAAAGATCTGGTATTAAAAGGGAAATTTGATGCTCGTGTTTATGCGGAATTGATATGTCGATTGCCTGAATCTTACGAAAGGAAAGATACGTATAAAAAATTTGAGTTATATAAAGATTATGGACTTTCAAAGAATTATGTTATTGGTAAATATATGTTCACTGAAATGTACGATGATTCAACTTTAAAAGAAGTGAATAATGACCGGCGTGGAATATTTCTGGAAAGTTTTGAAAATTATATTAAAAAACTGCAATGGCAATACAATCAGAAATTATTTCATTTTTCCACAATGTCAATTTTCGCTTTTTCAAAGGAAGACGAAAATAGTACGATTGAGCTATTAAAAAAGATGAAATCAATGATTTTTATTGAAAAAAAATGATTCTTATATTAAGTGAAAAACATGATAGGATAACTGATGGCGTTGCATCATGGTTAAATCATTATAACATGCCATATTTAAGGATCAATGAAGGAGATGAGTTTAATGTAGTTGATAATATTAAAATAAATAATAGTGAAGTTGATGTTTTTTTTCGGTTTAATAATAAACTTTATTCACTGAATTGCTTTGACATTATTTGGTGCAGAAGAGGGAATTTTTTTATTTCCTCACCCCCTTTAAATAAATTAAGTCACGATAATACTTTCATTAAAAATGCAGTAAAAAAGCATTTAAATAGTGAAGTTAAAACATTGATGGGTTTTGTATATAATTTGTTTAACGATAAATTTGTTATTAATAACCCGTTAAAATATAATGTAAACAAATTAATTGTTTTGCATAAAGCAGCAAAACTTGGACTCAAAATTCCTGAAACATATATTTCAAAAGATAATATAAGTACAAGTAGCTATTTTAACGGAAAGAAAAAAATAATAACAAAAAACATTCAGGATATTTTACAACACCAAAATGAAGAACAGAATATTTTAATTGGGCAGGCAACAACTAAAGTTCCGTACAACTTTTTTAATAAAAAGCGAAAGGAATTCTTTTACTCGCTTTTTCAGAAAGAAATTGAAAAAAAATATGAATTAAGAATATTTTATTTTAAAGATTATTTTTTCTCAGCTGCAATTTTTTCGCAAAATAATGACAAAACAAGAATTGATTTTAGGAATTATGATTTTAGTCATCAAAACAGGATTTTACCATATACCTTAAATAATAGTTTAGAAAACAAACTAAAAAAATTAATGCATGAATTATCTCTTGAAAGCGGTTCCATTGATATGATTATTGATAAAAATAACGAGGCTTATTTTTTAGAAGTGAATCCTGTCGGACAGCTTGAGTGGATCAATAAATCGTGTAATTTTTATATTGAAAAATTTATTGCGGATTTTTTAAAAAATGCAATCAAAAAAAGATAAATTAACAACAAATATTCTTGTAAAAAAGAAGTGGTTTAAAGATTTCCCTTTTAATTACTCTTTTACAAAAGTTTTTTTCGGCGATACGAACATTAAGCATGCTTCCAACGCTATGGGAATTAATTTACCCGATATTCAAAACAAAAACAGCATTGCAGATGGCTTTTATAAATGTATTTCGAGATTTGAATTATGAAATTTTCTAAAAACGAATACTTGCATTTGTTTTCCTGTTGCCTTTTGATCAAAGGATATAGGCGGTCAATAATTATTGATTTTCAAAGGAGGAAAATTGAGTCTATCCCAAATTCTTTACATTCATTCATTACGAATGATATTGATTTATATTCTTTACCTGAATTAGCACATAAATTCAAAGAACAAAATTCTGTTTTTAAAGAATATCTTGATTTTCTGTTGAGCAAAGAAATATGTTTTATTTGCAATTCAAGTGAAAAAAAACTATTTCCGACAATGTCTATTGATTGGGATTTCCCTTCTATTGTCAGCAACTCAATAATTGAAATATTTAGAAAGAAAAAATATAATATTCAAAGCGCTATTAAAAAATTAAATGAGTTAAGATGTTTTCATATAGAACTTAGAATTAAAAAGGATTCTGATTTTAATAAAAGCAATCTTGTCAACTGTTTAAAATTTATCAATAATTTATCTTTTCATTCAATTTCATTAGTTCTTGATAATACGGCTTTTTCTAAAGATGACTTAATTTTTTTATGCAAGGAGTTTTTAAAGATTAATACAATCATTATTTTTAACTCACCAAAAGATGAATCTGAAAAGATAAGTAATGTAATATTTATTTATACAAAAATAAATATTTCTAATTGTCACTGCGGAGCAATTGACACTAGGTATTTTTCGCAAAGCATTGATCATTTTACCGAATCCCAACATCACAACACCTGCCTTAACCGCAAAGTATGCATTGATATAAACGGTGAGATTAAAAATTGTCCTTCATTGAATAAAAATTTTGGCAACATAAGAAATACTACACTTGCCGAAGCAATTGAAAAACCCGGATTTAAAGATTTATGGTTTATAAATAAAGACAAAATAGATGTTTGTAAAGACTGCGAGTTTCGCCACATGTGCACCGATTGCCGTGCTTTTATAAAAGATCCTGAGAATATATACAGCCAACCTTCCAAATGCCCTTATAATCCTTATATAGCCAAATGGCAAGGAGAAGAAGGTTATGTGTCAGTGGAAGAATGCGGAGCATATACACGGGAAAAAGGTTTTGTGGTAAACAAACGAAAAGTAAAGAAACT
>CAINEZ010000097.1 GCA_903847905.1 uncultured Bacteroidota bacterium | reverse complement strand
CTTTTTTTGTAATAACTTTAGTAAGGTAAGCTGATAACAATCCGCCAACATTATTTTCTCCCTGAACAAGAAAATCGGGAGTAACTTTAATATTACCTGAAGCGATTTGTTTTGCAATTTCAATAGAAGTAACTCCTTGTTGTCCGATCGCTTTGTTTTGTAGTTCGTATGCTGTAGCTGTTGCCTGTCCTATAGCGAGAATTTTCGAGCCTTCTGCATCTCCTTTCACTTTTATTCCTTTTGCTTCACCTTCTGCACGGATACGTGTGCTTTCAGCTTCTCCTTCAGCAAATCTGATGGTTTTTTGTTTGTTCTGCTCAGCAATCTTAACTCCAATTTCAGCTTCAACCAATTGTTTCTGAAGTTCAGCTTCTGAGCGGGTTTTTTCAGTTGCAATACGGGTTTGTTCAGCTTTCTGCTGTTCGGTGTACATCGCCTGTTGTTGCTGAGCTATAACTTTTTTGGTTTGAGTATCCATCAGCTCTTGCGGTAATTTTATCTGGCATATTAAAACAGAAACACATTCAACATGATATTTTTCAAGCTCCATCCTGGCGCGTTCTTCCGCTTTTTTCTGCTCGTCCTGCCTGTCCTGCATAAAATTCATAGCCGAAGTAGATGATGCCTGATTCCTGAAACTTGAGTCAATCATAGGATGTATAACATGATTGATGAGGTTATCAATAGAACCGATCTTTGATACCATATATGGCGCCTGATCGGGGCGTACACGCATAATTACTTTTACAGAAACGCTAATTTCGAAACCATCGCGTGATACCACTTTTAAAGGATCAAATTTAGTTCCGTCAAAATCGTCCCAATCTATTGTAATGTTAGTAGTGTCTATAATATAAGCAATGAAGGCACGGCGGTTCAGGTAATAAATACCGGGACCGGCCACTTCCTGCTGTATCCCGCGAAATCCTTTTGGAACTACATATCTTTCAATACCTACATTAACTCGTTTTTCTATATCCTTTACCTGTTCAGGAGTTATTTCATCAATGGCAGTCTGTGTTGTTATTTCTTTTACCTGACGTGGTTCTTCGCCAACGTTTGAAACTAGTACAGCTACTTGTCCGCGCTCAACTATAGCCACATCATCAAGTTCAACTTTGAACATAAGAGGATTTATATAATATGTCCCCGGCCTGAGTACGTCAAACTGAGGTCCTCTTTGCCCGCCCTGCTTAATGAAATTAGATACATGCTGGTAGTCGTTATGACCGCTTACGGTTTTGGCTACATATTCTCTTTCGGGCAATGGTTCTCCGTCAAGCGCTGTAACTAATCCTACTTTTCCGGAAGGAATAATAGATGCATCTCTGATATCAACATGAAAAAGGTCAAGATTTATACGGTAAGTACCAGGTAAAAGGATTTCTGACTGAGGTCCTTTTTGCCCGTGATTTTTAAGAAACTCTTCACCGTTTTCAAAGTTTGAATGACCTGGAGCAGTAATAGCAAGCAGTCGCCCGGGTGTAATCGCTTCACCGTCCATTGCTGTAACTATACCAATTTGACCTTTATCAATAACAGTTACAGGAACATTCCTGACTTTAAAAAGAGCCTGGTTAATCCTGTAATTTCCGGGGGGAATAATTTCTATCTGGGGACCTTTTTCTCCTGAATTTTTTAGAAAAGCTTCGCCATCCTGAAAAGAATTATGGTCGGGAACAACTTTTGCAAATATCTTGCCTTGTGGCACAGGGTTTCCGTCGATAGATTCTATAATACCAATTTCATTTTCGTCAATTATGGTAAAGCCGACTTTTCTGGCTTTATAAATAAATGGTATCAACAAATGCAGCCCTGGTCCTAATGTTCTTGCCTGAACACCAATTTCTCTTTTCATTGCAATAACACGCCCTTGCGGCATTTTTTTCCCGAACCATCTTCTTTCGAGCATTGCAATAGAGCGACCGCCCACTATTACAACAGTATTAAAAATTAAAATTAAAAAGGCAAGAACGATAAGAGCATAAAAAATCATTGAAAGATTATCCATAATAATTTCCCCCTAAGAGTTTATTGTTAATAAAATAATTTTATTCAAATGTAAATATTCTAGCCTGAATTCGTATTGGTAAAAAGTTTTCTGGTTTGTTCACTGTTTTGTTGTTGTGCTGCTAATTTATAGGTTTTTTATTTACTTACTCGTAACTTTAAATTCTGTTCTCCTGTTTTGCTGGCGGCCTTCATCGGTACTGTTAGAAGCTATAGGCTGATCGAATCCGTAACCTGCATAAGTAAGGCGTGACTTGTCAATTCCGTTTTTCACAAGATAATCAACAACAGACTTGGCGCGGCTTTCAGAAAGTGTTTTATTGTACGCAGCAGATCCAACATTGTCGGTATGCCCTGATATTTCTATTTTAAGAGATGGCATATCTGTAAGCAATTTTGTTAGGCGGTCCAATTCGGCAGCAGATTCAGGTCTTAAAGTTGCTTTGTCAAAATCAAAGAAAATATTGTTCAACACTATTTTATTTCCTACTTCAATTTTCTTCATACGGATATCTTTTGTGATTTCATTGAAGCCGGTTGAGGCAGGAATATCAAAGTTTTCTGAATGGAAAAGATAACCTTCAGCTTTTACTGCAATACCATAATTCACTCCCGAAGGAAGAGATACTAAGTATTTTCCTGTTGCGCTGTTTGATTCAAAGCTTGCGATAATTTCATTCTTGGAGTTGTCTGTAAGTTCAATTGTTGCCATTAAAGGAACAGAAGTAATATCATCAACAATGGTTCCTTTTAAAAGCGTAAGTTGATTGGATTTTATTTCAACTGTAGGTTCAATTACCGTTTCACTTACAGGCTTGGTAAGGCTTGCCAGCAGGTTGTCTTCGTTGTTGCTTATCACAGGTTTTTCGGGTCCTAATAAGGTTAACAAATAAATATCCTGCCCTCCGAATCCGCCGGCCATAGCGGAAGAATAATATCCATGAAGCCCGCTTGCAGAGATAGAGAAAAATACATCATCGTCAGGAGTATTTATAGGGTACCCGATGTTTTCCGGTTCTGACCATTTTCCACCTGCCTGTCCACCTGCCTGTCCGCCTGCCTGTCCGGTAGGCAGGGTAGGCAGGTTTTCATAAACTGATTTAAAAATATCATACCCGCCCATGGTCTTGTGGCCTTTGGAACTGAAGTAAAGGGTTTTTCCATCCGGGTGCATGAACACACCTTCTTCGTCGTATTCTGTATTTATAACAGGACCCAGGTTAACAGGTTCAGTCCATTTATCTTTTGCATTTTTCTTAGTCATATAAATATCATGACCGCCATAACCACCGGGTTTGTCGCTTACAAAGTAAAGGGTTCTTCCATCAGGACCGAAAGAAGCGCCCGATTCATGATAATCTGTATTTATTGACTTTGGAAGCTTTTCGGGCTTCGACCATTCTTTTCCTTTAAGTTTACACTCATATATATCACCCCCGTTATCACCTCTGTAAATCAGTAATGTTTGACCATCTGGCGAAAGACCTACTGTTGCATCATGAATATCGGTGTTCATCGGTTTTCCGGGATTCGAAGCGGAGTTCCATGTTCCTCCAAGGTTATAGGAAATATAAATGTCTTCATAATATTTAAAATCGGTAGGATCTTTTTCACCACCCGTAGTATTTTCTCTCCGTGAAGTAAAAAATAATACTGATTCATCAGCATTGATAATAGGGCTGTACTCCGGATAAATAGTATTTATATTAGTTCCCATGTTATCAATAAAAACTCTTGTGGGTTTTTTAACTAGCTCAATTCCTGTATTTGATTCAGTAAGTTTTTTATCGATTTCTTTGGAATATTTAGCAAGGTCTTTTGGAATAAGAGAATTTTTAAAAATTTTGTATTCAGCAATTGCCTTATCAAATTCAATGTTCAGCTGATACGCCTGTCCAAGCAGGTAATGAGCATCGATGCTTACTTTGGGATCAATTTTTATTGCATTTTCAAGATAAGTGATTGATTTTACTTTATCATAGGAATTAAGATAACACTTACCTATTTTATAATTGAGTAAAGCATTAACAGGGTTGAAATCCTGAGCCTTCAGGTAATGATCAAGGGCAAGCGTATAATTTCCACCTCCTAAAATATAGAGTTCATCTCCCTGTTCCAATTCTTTCAAAGCATCTTTATACTGATCTTTTTTATCGGGGAAATTCTTTTTATTAAATTCAACATTTGTCTGTGAAAAAAGATTTGTTGTTATCCCTGTTATAAGGAGAAATGTGAAACATGATATAAATGAGCGCATATAAAAGGTTTTAAAATTATTTATATTCTTGTTTTTATTATAAATCAAAACATGATTTTTTAGTTCAAGCAATATTTTAAATTGAATATTAAAAAATAAATAAATTCATTTCTACTGTTATATTATAATCCATTTCACACTTCGATAAACTCAACCTGACATTTCTCAGTGTGATTATTCTCTTTGGTCATGCTGAGTTTATCGAAGCATTTCAGTAAGCATTTTGTTTATTGCGTCATAATATTTAACACTAATATAATTGTAAGAATTATGTTATTGGCAACTTTTAGAATATGTTTCTGCATTGCCAACACCTAATGTTGCAGCTTTTTTCCAATCTTCACAAGCTCCTTTTGCATCGCGCAGCATTTCTTTTGTTATTCCGCGGTTCAGGTATGCATAACCATAATTAGCGTTTAGCTTTATAGACTGATTATAATCGGCAAGTGCGCCACTATAATCTTTCAGTTTGTATTTTGCATTTCCCCTATTGTTATACGCATAAGCATAATCGGATTTCAGTTTAATGGTCTGATTAAAATCTTCAATTGCCCCTGCATAATCTTCAAGTTCAATTTTTACCGTCCCCCTGTTGTTGAAGGCAATATAATAATCGGGGTCTATTTTCAGGGCTGTAGTGTAATCTTCCAGCGCTCCTTTATAATCTTCCATTTTTTTCTTAACGCTGCCTATATTATTGAAAACAAAGGCAAGCCTGGTATCTAATTTAGCTGCTGTTACATAATCTTCCAGCGCTCCTTTATAATTTTCCAGCATTTTTTTTGCGCTACCCCTGTCGTTGTAAGCATAAGCATAATCCGATTTAAGATTTATCGCTTTTGTAAAATCATTTATGGCTTTCTGGTATTCGGCATTTTCGAAATAAATTCCTCCGCGATAATAATATGCCTGGGGGTAATAAGCATTTGCAGCGATCGCTTTAGTATAATCTTCTAAAGCTGCGGTTTTGTTTCCCAAAGCATATTTTGCCTGCCCCCTGCTGAAAAACGCTTTATCGTTTGATGCGTTCTCTTCAATAGATTTGTCAAAATCAGCTATCGCACCTGAATAATCTTTCAGTTCGTACTTTACGGAACCCCTGTTGTAATAGGCTTTTTCAAATTCCGGTTTAAGTGTAATAGCTTCATTGAATTTAGCGAGAGCAGAACTATATTCTTTATTATCATAGAATTTTATTCCCTCGTTATAAAGTTTTTCAGCTTTTTGGTCGTCAACGCCCTTGGCTACGACAGTGTCCTGTGCGCGTGATGAGATTACCACAAATAACAGTAAAACCAATAATAACAGTGCTTTTTTCATAGATTGTAATTATATAATTTTAAAATTTACCGCAAGATAATAAAATGTTATGATTAGGAAATAATTAAACAAAATTATAATTAAGAAATAATCAGACAATATATTTTATGAAAAATTATTTCACAAGGTTGTCGAAAATTAACTCTGCGATAACAAAAAGGCCGAAAATAACGCTTGCTATGCCATTCATTGTGGCAAAAGCCTGATTTACGCGACTTAGGTCGGAAGGTTTTACAATAAGATGTTCATAGAACAGCAGAGCAATAAAAATTCCTGCGCCAATCCAATAAAACAAACCATAACCAATTTTAATTCCCACATATAAAATGATTACAGATGCCATAAAATGCAATAAGGCAGAAACCCATAAAGATCCTTTAACGCCAAGCCATACAGGAATAGATTTTAGGTTCTGCGATTTGTCGAATTCTATATCCTGCAGTGCATAAAAAATATCAAACCCGCTTACCCAAAAGAGAACGGCAAACGAATACAATACAGGAAAAAGCGCAAAATGACCGGTAACTGCAAGATATGCGCCAATAGGTGCCAGCGCTAAACCAAGTCCGAGTACCATGTGGCACAGAAAAGTAAAACGCTTGGTAAGGCTGTATCCAAGCACTACCATCATTGCAACAGGCGAAAGGTAAAAGCAAATATCATTTATAAAATATGTAGTAATAATAAAAGCAATAATATTAAGTACAACAAAAATAAGAACAGGCGTTGGATTTAATATACCTGCAGGTATTTCACGTTTTACAGTTCTCGGATTTCTTTCATCATATCTTCTGTCAACATAGCGGTTAAAACCCATAGCGGCGCTACGCGCAAAAACCATACAAAGAAGTACAAGTAAAAAAAGATTCAGGTCAACATGATTGTGGCTGTCGGCAATTCCAAGAAAAAACCCAATGAAAGCAAAAGGCAACGCAAATACGGTGTGTGCAAATTTTACTAAGGAAAAATATTTTGATATATTTTTTAAAAAAATCATCAAGTCAAAAATGTTATGGGCGAAATTACAAATTTGTTTTTTAAGAAAAAGAAGATTGTGGGTATAATAGGTATAAGGTATAAGGTATAAAGTATAAAGTATAAAGTATAAAGGTGTAGGGTATATTGGTAATTACTTCCTTATGCCTATATACCTTATTTCCCTTATACCTTAAAAAAATTATTTATTAGCAATTTAAAGTTTATATTTTTTCTACTTTAGCACTATGAACAATTACCGCATCATTAAGGATTATATAAATTATTATTTCAGAGCGAATACAAAATATTCTGTTCATTCGCCTTTTGTTTTTGAATTTATTACAAAAGTGCTTAAACGAAAAACCTTAAAAACAGGGCAAATTGGAAACATTGAAAATTTAAGAAAACAACTTCTTTCCTCAAAAGAAGAAATTAATGTGCTTGATTTTGGAGCAGGTTCTGAAACTACACAAACCAAAATTATTAGTGTAAGCAAAATTTTAAAAAACTCAGCAAAGAATAAAAAATACGCAGCTCTTCTTTACAGAATTATCAGTTATTATAAACTTCAAAATATCCTGGAACTTGGTACATCAGCAGGTATAAGCAGTATGTATTTTGCAAGCGCTTTTCCAGAAGTAAATGTTATCACCATTGAAGGATGCCCGGAAACATCAAGACTTGCTAAAGAAAATTTAAAAAATTTAAATTACAAAAACATAAAACAAATTACAGGTAACATTGATCATGTTTTACCTGAAATAATCAGGCAGGAGAAAAAATTAGACTTTGTTTTTTTTGATGGAAACCATAGAGAAGAAGCTACTTTACGTTATTTTGAACAATGCCTGCCTGCAATAAATAATGAAAGTGTTTTTGTTTTTGACGACATCAACTGGTCTGAAGGTATGAAAAATGCATGGAACAAAATTAAAAAGCATCCATCAGTTAAAATATCTATCGACCTTTTTTTCTTGGGAATTGTTTTTTTTAGGAAAGAATTAAGTAAAGAGGATTTTGTAATAAGGTTTTAGTGTTATATTAAGTGTATTATAATACTGTCTTTTCACACTCCTTCAACGTTTCGATGAGGCTTCGATAAACTCAGCCTGACATAGTGCGTTGGTCATGCCGAGCCTGCCTGCAGGTGTCGAAGCATTTTAGTGAGTATTTTATTTATTGCGTTATAATATTAACATTACATTAATAATTAATTTTTACCTTTGTTGCCATACGATTGAAATAGTAATATAAATGGAAGAAAAAGAAGAAGTAATAAGACTTACCGATATCACTAAGAATTATAAAGTAGGTACTGAAGTTGTCCGCGCCCTGCGTGCTATATCGCTTGCTATTTATAAAAATGAATATGTTGCACTAATGGGTCCGTCAGGTTCGGGAAAATCAACTTTGATGAATATTCTGGGATGCCTTGATTCCCCGAGCAATGGCGAGTATATACTGAACGGACAAGATGTAAGCAAAATGACAGACGACAGCCTTGCCGAGGTAAGAAATAAAGAAATAGGATTTGTTTTCCAGACATTTAACCTTTTACCAAGATCTACCGCTCTCGATAATGTCGCTTTACCATTGGTATATGCCGGCTTCAACAAGAACAAACGCAACGAAAAAGCTAATGAAGCGCTGAAGAGTGTTGACCTTGGTGACAGAGTAACGCATAAACCTAATGAATTATCCGGCGGTCAGCGGCAGCGCGTAGCAATTGCAAGGGCATTAGTGAATCACCCTTCCATTATTCTTGCTGATGAGCCTACAGGTAACCTCGATTCCAAAATATCTCTTGAAATAATGGGGCTGTTTGAAACTATTCATAAGGCAGGTAATACAATTATTCTTGTTACCCACGAAGAACATATTGCAAAATTCGCTCACCGCATCATTCGCCTGAAAGACGGCATGATTGAATCGGAAGAACAAAATCTGAACATCTCATATTATAATAAGCAAGACCTTGATCTGGTTTATGAATAATCGTAGTAAAATATATACCAAAACCGGCGATAAAGGGGAAACTTCGCTGATTGGAGGGACAAGGGTACCGAAGTACCACATCCGGATAGAAGCTTATGGCACAGTTGACGAATTAAATTCCTACCTTGGGCTTATCAGGGACCAGCAGATAAATAATCATTATAAAGAAATTCTGATTGAAATACAGAATAAGTTATTTACTGTTGGGTCATTATTAGCAAGCGAAAAACCAACCGGGAAATCCACAGCAATAAGGGACGAAGATATTATTTTACTTGAAAATGAAATGGATGTTATGAGTGAATATCTTCCGGAGCTTCATTCTTTTCTACTACCCGGAGGTGATACAGTTGTTTCCTATTGCCACATAGCCCGCTGTATATGTCGCAGGGCAGAAAGAGTTTCGACTTTGCTGGCACAAGATAATTCAGTTGATGAAATTATTCTTAAATATCTCAACCGGTTATCCGATTACCTGTTTGTTCTTGCCAGAAAAATCGCTTTTGATATCAATGCTCCTGAAACTCCATTGAAGACAAGAATCTGAGATAGGATATATGAAAAATCACATATTATTATTTTATCGAATTTTCTTTCTTTTTTTTCTTTCTTTTTTTTTAGCTTTAAGCGGCTCGCCTAAAACAATATCGGTAAGTATATCCAAAGATATTTTCAAAGATTCTTCCAAAACAAAAAAGCATAATTCGCAGGAAGAAAAAATAAAAATAAAAGAAGACGATTATTATAAAAAAAATTTCTTTCGTTACGAAGATTATACTTACAATGAAAATATAAAGACCATTTTGCTTTATAAAGATGGTTTTGAACTTGCCCCGCCTCTTATACAGCTTGGAACAGACGAAAGGCTGAAATTAAGCTTTGATGATTTAAGCGCAGAATATAAAACATATAAATACACTATTATCCATTGCGATGCCAACTGGAAACCCTCCGACCTTCTTCCGGCAGAATATATTGACGGATTTACGGATGACTATATAAACACCTATAGCGCTTCATTCAACACACTACAGAATTTCTACCATTATGAACTTACTTTTCCTACGGAAAACCTGAAGCCAACAAAATCCGGAAACTATATACTTAAAGTTTTTAAAGATGAAGACACCGAAGAAAACCTTGTTTTTACAAGGCGCTTCATGATATTTGAACAGAAAGTAAATGTAACAGGCAAAGCAAAAAGAGCTACTTCAAATGAAGAAATGAATTACAAACAGGAAGTGGATTTTTTTATAAACTATGAAAACTATAATATATCCAACCCATACAGCGATATAAAAATTACATTAACACAAAATGATCGTATTGACAATGCCATTTCTGATCTTAAACCAAAATATGTAAAGAACAACCTGCTGGATTATGATTATGATGATGAGAATACATTTAACGGAGGCAATGAATTCAGGCATTTCGACATCAAGAGTGTTAAGTTTATTTCGGACAGAATAAAAAGAATAACTACAGATTCATTAGGGTATGAAGTTTACCTGATGCCCGACATCAGGAGGTCTTTTACTGTATACTATTCCATGCAGGATATTAACGGGAAAAAATTCATAAAAACTGATGAAGCGATTAAAAACAGCGACCTTGAAGGCGAATATGTGTATGTCCATTTTACTCTTCCTTATTATGAATCCGTTTCCAATGGTAACATTTATATTTTCGGTGCGCTTACCGACTGGCATTACCAGAAGGAGGCGATAATGAAATACAACAGCAAAATTGGCGCTTACGAAGGGACATTATATTTAAAACAAGGTTACTACAATTATGAATATGTTCTCCTGAAAAATAATGAATCGGTAGGTGATGAAACATTTATTGAAGGCAATCATTATGATACGGAAAATGATTATACCATCTATGTTTACAACCAGGAACAGGGAACAACATTTGATAAACTGATTGCTGTAAAAAAACTAAATACCTTAAGACAATAAACTCCCCTTACATCATTTCCAATGTTATTATTGTCGTGAATAAAAAGAAAAATCCAATAAAAATTATGTAGCTAATAAGAAGAAAGATATTCTTCGTTAGGGTTTTTAGTACACGCTGTCCGTAAAACTTTTTCAAAGCCACAAAAAGATAAATAAAAATCAGAGGGGCATAAATTATTTGAATGTTGTTAATCAGCAACGAAAAAAATTCAACCAAAATGAACAGCATAAAAACAAACGAATGAAAATGCAGAGAAAAAACAAGATGTTCAAAATATTTTCTCTTCCGGCGTATGTAAAATAATTTAAGTAATAAGGCAAACAAAGGTATCAGCAGAAATATGAACTTGGGAATATAATGATATAATTCTTCCAGCACTTTTTCTTTCCCATATAATCTAAATTTTACTTCCTGCCTAAACATATAGCGGTCAAGCCAATTACTTTTTTTAACATCTTTAAATAGATTTTCAACATCTTCAAAACCCTTGTCTTCGATTATTTTCTTCAGGGTGTCGGCTGGAATTTTATTCAGGCTATCACTAATTTTGTCGCTATTTGTATAATTGAATTTAAACTGAATATTGTTTTTTGAATTTCCGGTTTGTTTTTTATTATTTTGTACACTATTACTAAAACGACCTAGATCAAGCCCTGTAAGTATGAAGTAGAAGACACTGATAAAAAGAAACATTTTGAAAGGCTGAAAATACCGTTGTCTCCTGCCTTTCATAAATTCAAGGGTAAGATATCCCGGTTTAAAAAGCAGCGGTATCAGGGAATGTGTGAACTTTGATTCAAAATGGAAAAAATCACCAAACGATTTAGCAAGGAATTTTCTTACTAAAAAATCTTCTTTTTCCAGTCGCTTCTGACCACATTCGGAACAGAATTTATCCGCGCCACGCAGGATGTTTCCGCAATTCTGACAAAAATGATTATGTGTTTCTTCAGGCAAGTATTATTTTTAATTTAAAAAAAATAATTATTTTACAAACAGAACACTTTAGTCTATCGGCTGTTTGCGGACTTTTGATTGCTGACCGCAAACTTATATATTAATACAATATTTTATCCCTTGCAAGGTAAATATTATTTTGTAAGTAACTTGAAGCCTATTCCATGAACATTAAGCAATTCAATGGATGAGTCGTTCTTGAGATATTTACGAAGTTTTGCAATATAAACATCCATGCTGCGGGCATTAAAATAGCTATCGTCATTCCATATCCTGTTAAGCGCAATAGTTCTGTCGAGAATGGCATTCATGTTTTCGCACAATAGTTTTAATAATTCCGTTTCTTTGGATGTGAGTTTCTGAATGTCGTTTTCAAAAGTAAGCGACTGATGAGTATAATCAAAGATATAAGAACCTAATTTGAATATTGTTTGATCTACCACCGTGTGAGTATTTGCGCGCCGCAATATTGCTTTTATACGAAGCACCAATTCTTCCATACTGAATGGTTTTGTAAGATAGTCATCGGCGCCAAGTTGAAGACCTTGTATCCTGTCTTCCTGCATTGATTTGGCAGTAAGAAAAAGAATGGGGATTTTTTTATCAGATTTCCTAATATCTTTGGCAAGAGTAAAACCGTCCTTCACGGGCATCATCACATCAAGGACGCAGAAATCGAATTTTTCTTTCGTATAAGCTTCATAAGCCTCTTTGCCATTTACAAATAATTTAGTCGGATATCCTTTGGCTTCAAGGTAGGCTTTAAGGATAGTTCCCAGATTGTGGTCATCCTCGGCGAGTAAAATTTTTATCTCTTTTTTTTCCATAGAACAACAATTAAATAATGTGTATTAATATTCTATTTAGTTATTAGTTTATTGGTTTATTAGTTTTGATTATTCAGTTTTTTAGTTATTTTAGTTTTGGTTATTTAGTTCGCCGCGGTGGATAGTCAGTTAGTCGCAATTGTTTATTTAGAGTAATTGCAATCTTGAGAACTAAAACAGGCAACCAATAAAACTATAACCAAAGACCAAAAACTATTAACTAAAAAAAAAATAATTTATTTCATACTTATTACTAAATATTAGATTCTCCAAAAGGTAAATATACAGTAAACTTCGATCCTTTTTTTAATTCGCTAACCACATCAACTGTGCCGTTATGCATCTCTACTATAGTTTTCACATAACTCAGTCCCAGTCCAAACCCTTTTATGTTGTGAACATTCCCTGTATGAACACGGTATAGTTTTTCAAATACTTTTTTCAGATTTGTATGCCCTATTCCAATTCCGTTATCTTCAACAGTAATATAAATCCCCAAGTCAATGCTTTCAGTAGCTATTGTAATTTTAGGTTTTTCGGGGGAGTATTTGTTTGCATTATCAACAAGATTATAAATAACATTTGTGATATGTACTTTGTCGGCATTGATAATACTTGAAGTTGCGTTAAATTCAGTAATTATCTCTCCGTTTTTCACTTCAACCTGTAATTTGATATTTTTTATAACATCATTAATTACAAAATGAATATCCATTGGTTCTATCTTTAACTTTACCTGACCTTTTTCCAGAACCGCCGTTTGTAATATTTTTTCCGCCATTATCCCAAGGCGCGAGTTTTCATCATTAATAACATGAAGGTAGTTTCTGTACAGCATTTCCGATTTTGAAATATCATCATCCGTTAATGCCTGACAGGCTAGAGATATAGTAGAGATAGGTGTTTTAAACTCATGTGTCATATTGTTAATGAAATCATTTTTCATTTCTGAAAGCCTCTTCTGCCGTATAATTGTTCTAATTGTATATATAAATGATAGAATAATAAAAACAATTAAAATAGTGGCAATAAAAAGCATCAGCCAGGTTTGAGTAAAAAGATATGTTTCTTTTTTTGGAAAATAAATAAGCAGGTATTCGGGAGCTTTAAAAAGATCGCTCGGAAAAAGGTTAAAAGAAGTGCTGTTTTCTATGAGTTCTTTGTGGTACTTGCCGGTTTTTTCAAGAACCAAATTGTTTTTTATTGGGCTGAATATTCCATATTCATAATCGGTATTAATACCTTTGTATGCCAATTCTGCTTTGATAAGTGAGTCAAGGGTTGAAGGATTAATACGATCTTCTATGGATTTGTTGTATTTAAAATTGAACATTTCTTCAAACACATCGCTTACAAGAAAAGATTTCTTAAGAAACTTATCAATTTTATCGCTGATGCTATCAAAATGGTTAGAAGGAAAATAATATTCAGGAACTGAAATAGGCCGAATTTCGTGTTTGGCTTTATTAACAGTATCCTTATTGCTTACGGTTACTATGCTGGAATCAATATGTTTGACAACATTACCGGAAATTGTTTCAGCATACTCTATTGTAACTTTTTTACTGGTGTAATTTATATAAGAAGCACGTTGCACATTAAAATCATTCGCCATGGATTCCATTTCTTTATTAAACATATTGTTGATGGAATCAATGGTGTTAAAAAGAGTACCGTTTGGGTTACCCGCATTGATACGCTTCTTTACACGATTAGCTACCTCCAGTTTTTCAAGCTTGTAAACAACGTTAGTTAATGCTTCATTAACAGCCCTGTTAAAATTCGCTTCTTTAACCGCCAATGCATTTTTTATCCAGTATAGCTGAACTCCTACCAATCCGACTAAAGCAAAAGATATAAGAATGATTATAAGTATTATGACTTTCTTGTTCATTAAAACAAATTTACTTCTTAATATGCTTTAAATGCCCGACAGTATTGATGTTTAACATATTTTAACATTTGTTAACGTCCTTTAACATCTGTAAGTATTAAGCTATAGTATATTTACAAAGCGAATTTTTGAATAATGGCTTAATATAATTTATGTGTTTTTTGGGGTTATTAATTTGTTAAAAAAAGAGTGAGATCG
>CAINEZ010000096.1 GCA_903847905.1 uncultured Bacteroidota bacterium | reverse complement strand
ATTACGCACTGATAGATAAACTTGAAATTGATTTCAGGGGAGGACTTACTATTATTACCGGTGAAACAGGTGCCGGAAAATCTATACTTCTCGGAGCTTTGTCAATAATACTTGGACAGCGTGCTGATACGCAGATTTTGCTTGATAAATCGCAAAAATGTATAGTCGAAGGTTCTTTCAATATTAAAGATTACGGACTTAATGATTTTTTTATTCTGAATGAGCTTGACTTTGATAACAATACTGTTATTCGCAGAGAAATCAACCAGAATGGAAAATCCAGGGCATTTATTAATGATACTCCTGTTAACCTGGAGCTTCTTAAAGAACTTGGTGAAATGCTTGTTGATGTCCATTCTCAGCATAAAACTTTAACACTTCAGGATTCAAAATTTCAGCTTGCATTTATTGATGCTTTTATAGGGCATGACAAGCTTTTATCTGATTTTAAAAAAGAATTTACTCATTTTAATCAGATGAAATCTGAATTTTCTGTTTTGTCAGAAAAAGAAAAACAATCAAAAGCTGATCAGGATTATTTTCAATTTCAGTTTGACGAATTGAATGCAGCTAAATTAAAAGAAGATGAGCAGGAAATGCTCGAAAAAGAACTGGAATTGCTTAATCATTCTGAAGAAATTAAACTTAACCTTGCCAAAGCTTCGTCAGCATTATTATCCGGGGATTATAACCTGACTACCGGTTTAAAAGAAGTTTCAATAACTTTAAATAAAATTGCAGTTCTGCATCAGGGAATAGAAGACATTTCAAAACGATTGGAAAGTTGCAGCATTGAGTTGAAAGATATTGCAGGCGAAATAGAATCAGCCGGGCAAAAAATAATTTATAACCCCGAAAAAATTAATGAAATAAATGAACGACTTGATGTAATCTATCATCTACAACAAAAACACAGAGTAAATACTATTAAAGAATTGATTGAGGTAAGAAATAATATTTCTGATAAATTGAATGCTATAACAAATCTTGACGAACAATTAATAAAGATAAAAAATCAAATTACAGAAACAGAAAAACATCTTGACGAATTATCTGCATCAATATCAAAGAACAGGAAAAAAGCTATTCCATTAATTGAAAAAGGAATTATAGAAGCTTTAAAGAAATTAGCTATGCCGGATGCATTGTTCAATATTTCTCATTCGCATCTTCAGGAATTCAATTCAAACGGGAAAGATAAAGTGATTTTTTTGTTTAATGCTAATAAAGGCGGTGAATTGAAAGAACTTTCAAAAGTGGCATCAGGCGGCGAATTATCAAGGCTTATGTTAAGCATTAAATCATTGATCTCTGTCGAAAAACTTTTACCAACAATTATTTTTGATGAAATTGACCAGGGAGTTTCAGGCGATATTGCCGACAAAGTTGGAAATATTATGAAAAAAATGTCAGAAACCATGCAGGTAATTGCAATAACACATTTACCTCAGATTGCAGGGAAAGGGGATTATCATTATGTTGTATATAAAACAAAAGATGAAAAATCAACTACAACAAAAATAAAAGAACTTAAAGAAAAAGAACGTATTACCGAAATTGCTAAAATGCTTAGTGGTAAAGAACTTACTGAAGCTGCGCTGGAACATGCAAAAACATTATTAAGTTTGTAGCCTGATAAAATAGAAAGACATACATATATACATTTCTTGGTATAATTATTATTTTTATATTTTATACGAATAATGAATTTTGTTTTTAAACAAATACTATTACTTTTGCAACCTATACTATTACTATATACTAAACGATAGGACATGGAAAATAAAAAAGTCTTAAAAGGAGGCGAATTTCTTATTACTGAATCAAAAGCAAAAGATGTTTTTATTCCAGAGGAATTTGATGAAGAACAGAAGATGATTTGCGGGATGTGTAAGGATTTTCTTGAAAAAGAAGTTTTTCCTTTTCTCGACAAGATAGATGGCATGGAACCAGGATTAATGAGGAGCCTTGTTTCAAAGTCAGGTGAATTAGGTTTGCTTGGAATATCTGTTCCTGAAGAATATGGCGGTTTTGGCCAATCTTTTGTAACTTCCATGCTTGCATCCGATATTCTTGGAGCTGGTTATTCTTATGCTGTAGCATATTCAGCCCATACAGGAATAGGAACATTACCTATTCTTTATTATGGCACCAAAGAGCAAAAACAAAAATACATACCAAAATTAGCATCAGGCGAATATGCAGGCGCTTATTGTCTTACAGAACCTAATGCCGGCTCCGATGCCAATTCGGGAAAAACCAAAGCGGTTCTTTCGAAAGATGGAAAATATTATATTTTGAACGGGCAGAAAATGTGGATCACCAATGGTGGTTTTGCTGATGTGCTTACAGTTTTCGCAAAAGTTGATAACGATAAAATATTAAGTGCTT
>CAINEZ010000095.1 GCA_903847905.1 uncultured Bacteroidota bacterium | reverse complement strand
TGGTATGGTTTGGTTATAACTACCATTATCGGAAATTTCCGTTGATAGACTTTGCTCTTTTTAATATATTTATCAATAATCAATTGTTAATATTATAAGTAGCAACTTGAATTAATTAATAAGCTATACACTTTTAAAGCCCCAAAACCCAAGCCCCAAGACTGCCTTGCCGGTAGGCAGGTTTCAAGAACCAAGACCTACTTTACGAGTCCTTTTTGAATTTGGGGCTTGAAATTTGGAATTTGGGACTTTAAAGAATGTACAAACCATGGGTTTAAAACATTAACAGTATAAAAGCCTTATTTATTAATACTATCAGAATAAACACATATCCATGCGGCAGGATTTCCTGCTGATTTTATCTTTGTCAAAGCCTGATCGGCATTATCCTGGGTATTATATGAATTGTAACTTACCACAAAAAATCCCTTATCCCGCAAATATATCGCTTTGGAATCATAACCTTTTTGCTTTAATGTTACTGCATAATTTTCTGCATTTTCTTTAATGCGAAAAGTTGCAGAAATTATATAAAAACATTTCTTGGGTTGTTGTATTGAGTCATTTAACGAACCTGAAGTGGTTACTGTACTGTCAGATTTTATAGTATCAGCAGCATCTTTAATATTTGTTGCTTCAGATTTAACAAGTCCTTTACGTTGTTCACAAATAAGCGCGTTTCCTTTATTTTCGGATGCTTTGATAAGCCAGCTTAAATTGATACTATTAATAAAATCAGGTTTTATAATAAATAATGCAGTGATACTTGCACTCAAAATAATTATAATAATTAATGTCAATATTATAGCATTTGAAAAACTTTTTCTTTCCTTTATCGGGCGTGTTTTAGAAGATTGCTTTTGTGGTTTTATTTTCAAATCTTCACGCAATATTGGATAAGCAATAATTTCACCCATCCCAAAAGATTCAAGATTATAATTGACCGAAGTATCGGGTGTGAAAATTATAGTGTTATAAGGAGTTTTTGAAAAAGTTCCGATTTTTTGCATTATTAATTGCTTTCCTTCATCAAGAGAAATGTTTGTGTTTTCAACAAAAGCAAGAATTTTACTGCAGGCATCAAAAAAAGAAATCTTCTCTTTTTCAGAAATATGGTTTGCCAGAATGCCATCATTATTTTTTAATAATGGATCGAAAGAAATTAATTTTGATGGAGGTGTAAGATTATTTCCTGATGGGTTAATGGATGCAGCCGAATATTTTAGAATAAATGCGCCAAAACCGGGTATAATTACTGTATCATATTTATAAAGCAGTTCGCTGATATATTGTTCAAACATAAAAGAATGATTTAGGTTTTCGGTTCATTCAGCAGTTTGATTATCTTATTAACATCGCCTGGCACATCAACAGAGTGACTTGCATGATGGGTTATTTCAACATGGACAGGATAACCATTTTCGAGCCAGCGAAGCTGTTCAAGAGATTCTGCTTTCTCAAGTGAAGATTGGTTGAGTTCGTGTATCTCGTCAATAATATGTGCTCTGTAGGCGTAGATACCTATATGCTGAAAATATGTATGCTTATTTATCCACTGTATCTGGTCAATCCCTCTGAAATAAGGAATAGGTGAGCGGCTAAAATATATTGCTTTTTTGTATTTGTCACAGACAACCTTTATTACAGAAGGATTTAAAAGGTCTTCTGTAGAATCTATTTTTCTGACGAGAGTTGCAATCTTAACTTCATTATTTCTGAAGCATGAAGCTGTAAGGCTTATCTGCTCAGGGTTTATAAGAGGTTCATCGCCCTGGATATTTATTATAACATCTTCAGGAGAATATTTATTTTTACCGTTTATAATGTGAAAAGCCTCATTACATCTATCGGTTCCGCATAAATGATCAATTGATGTCATCACAACATTACCTCCAAATTTTTTAACATGATTTTCTATGCTAACATCATCAGTTGCAATATAAAGTTCAGAAATAATATTACATTTTTGCGCTTGTTCATATACTCTCTGTATCATGGTTTTTCCTTCGATAACGAATAATGCTTTCCCCGGAAAACGTGATGAAGCATAGCGGGCAGGAATGATTCCGATAAATTTCATAAATTATATATAGAAATAGAGCAGCTAATTTACAAAAATCTTAGTAGAAGGAATAAATTCTTTTATTTGTTCTTCATTACACAAGAAACCAATAGCCATCTGCAAATTTGCAAATGGCTATTGGTTTCTTGTGACCCCGGAGGGACTCGAACCCCCAACCCTCAGAACCGGAATCTGATATTCTATCCAATTGAACTACGGGGCCGGTAAGTGTACAAAATTAATAAAATTTCAATGATTTTTTTTGAATAAACAATAATTAGACAGTAATTTAGTTTTAGATTTTTATAAAGTTTAGTAATATTGCATTAAGATTTGCATTTATGAGAAACCAATATAAATTCATTATTTTATTCTTCATTGTTTTATTAACTTCTGTCAAAATTTATCCACAGGGAATTGCAATTGGAGAATGGCGTGATCATTTACCTTATAATAACTGTGTTTCAATTACAGAAGGTGATGGTATTATTTATTGCGCTACTAAATATTCGGTTTTTTCTTTTGATAAAAGCGATAATAGTCTTAAGCGTATGTCGAAAGTAAATTATTTATCGGATATTGGTGTTACAAGAGTTGCATACCACAAAACCTTAAAGGTACTTGTAGTTACATACTCTAACGGAAATATTGACCTTGTTGAAAATACTACTGTAACAAATATTTCTGATATTAAACGCAAGACCATTCCAGGCATTAAATCCATAAATAATATTTTATTTGTTGGCAATATTGCATATTTATCATGCGGCTTTGGGATTGTTGTTCTTGATATTGCAAAAAAGGAAATCAAAGATACTTACTATATTGGGACTAATGGAGCTCATATTGAAGTGTTGGATATGACATTTGATGGTACTAAATTATATGCGGCAACAGAAGCAGGAGTTTATGATGCGAACATAAACAATCCAAATCTTTCAAGCTATCAGTATTGGAACAAACATATTGAAATGCCTAACCCTGATAAAAGATACAATGCCATTGAATATTTCCATAATAAAATTTATGTTAACAACTCAAACAGTTCTTATTATTCCGACACCATGTACGTTTATGATGGAACTACATGGAAAGACTTTGATTCTTCTAATACAGCCACACGCTCTAATATCAGCTCTTTTGGAGATAAACTTGTTATAACTTTCGTTGATGGAGTTGAGGTATTTGATACTAATCAAACAAATATTTATAAGATTTGGACTTATAACCCCGGCTATCCTCAGCCAAGAGATGCGATTATTGATAATGAAAATTCTTATTGGGTAGCGGACGACATTAAAGGTATAGTTAAAAATTGGAACACCTGGAGTTTTGAGTCTTTTCAACCAAATGGACCATTAACTGCAAATGTAATTAATATGTCTGTTGAGGGAAGTAATTTATGGGTAGCTCCGGGGGGGCTCGCAAGTAACTGGGATAATTTATATAATAGAGACGGATTATTTTCTTTTATTAATGAAGAATGGGACACATATAATAAAAATAATGTACCTGCACTTGATACAATTTATGATATTGTTTGTGTAAGTGTCAATCCGGCAAATCCTTCTAATGCCTTTGCAGGATCATGGAGTAGAGGCATTCTTGAATTTAACAATCAAGCCTTAACTAATATATATGGCGAATCTAACAGCACTTTGACAAGTAATCAACCATATGGAAGTAATTATCGTATCAGAATAGGTGGAATTTGCTTTGATAAAGATGGAAATATTTGGGTTACAAATTCCGGTGTGAATACTGCTTTAAATGTCAGGAAACCAAATGGAAATTGGAAAGCTTTTAATTTCAGCGGTTATGTGAATAATAATGAAGTCGGGAATTTGATAATTGATAAGAATAATTACAAATGGATTATTCTTCCGAGAAATAGCGGATTGCTGGTTTTTAACGATAATAATTCTATTGATGATATTTCTGATGATAATATCAAAAAACTTTCAAATGCTACCGGAAATGGCGCATTGTCAAGTAATAATATTTTCAGCATTGCTGTTGACCTTGATGGAGAAATATGGGTTGGAACCGATAAAGGCATCTCTGTCTTTTATTCACCGGAAAATGTTTTTTCGGGAGCAAATTTTGATTCACAACAAATCCTTGTAAATGAGGATGGATTTATTCAGCCTCTGTTAGGATCGGAAATTGTAACTTCAATAGCAATTGACGGATCGAACAGGAAATGGATAGGCACACAACGTGCAGGGGTTTTCCTGATGTCGGCAGACGGAACCCAACAATTATTGCATTTTACTGAAGATAATAGCCCGCTTTTTTCAAACACAATAAATTCTATTGCTATTGATCAGAAAACAGGAGAAATATTTTTCGGAACAGATAAAGGTATTATTTCATACAAAGGAACTGCAACAAAGGGAGAAGAAGATTATACCGATGTTATGGTTTATCCCAACCCTGTATATAGTAATTATAATGGATACATTGCAATTAAAGGATTAGTAACAAATGCTGATATTAAGATTACTGATATCGCAGGAACTTTAATTTACCAAACAATAGCAGAAGGAGGGCAGGCAGTTTGGGACGGTAAAAATTACAGCGGGGAAAAAGCCAAAACAGGCGTATATCTTGTTTTCTGTTCTAATGCTGACGGTTCGAAAACTATGGTTGCAAAAATAATGTTCATTAATTAATTTCCCTTAAACCTTATTAATTCATGAATTTAATTTTATTTCTCTGTGGCTCCCTGCCTTGCCGGCAGGTGTGTTAAAAAAATGAAATAATAATAAAGTTTTGTTTGCTGCCTTTTGCTGCATCAATAATAATCAGGTTAAATGCTTTACAAGACAAAGGGAATAGTTCTGAATACTATAAAATATTCGGAAACAAGCATTATCGCAAAAATTTATACCGATTCGTTTGGACTTGTATCATATATTATAAGGTCCTCAAGGAAAAGCAGGACGGGAATTAAAACAGGTCTTTTCCAACCATTAACATTAATGGACTTTGTAGCTTACCACAAAAAAAAAACAGGGCTTCATACAATAAAAGAGATTACAGGCTGCCATCAGTTTACAGGAATACCTTATGATATAAAGAAAAGTTCTGTAGCAATTTTTATTGCCGAAGTTCTTAATAAGGCGATAAAAGAAGAAGAACAGAATAAGATATTGTTCTATTTTATTTATAATTCTATTGAATTGCTTGATAAAACTGAAGGAAGAATATCGGAATTCAATCTTTATTTTCTTCTTGAATTATCGCAGCACTTAGGCTTTTATCCGCAAGGCAATTATAATGAACGCCATAAAATATTCAATCTTTATGATGGGCATTTTCAGGAACATATTCCGGAACACCCTTATTTTATTGACACCGAAATGAGCCGTCATTTTTATAAGCTAATAGGAAAACCGTTAAAAGATCTTAGCGAATCAGGAATTCCGGCTACAATCAGGAAAGAGCTATTAAATAAAATATTAGATTATTATCGTATTCACCTTAATGGTTTCAATACTTTGAAGTCGTATGCGGTGTTAGAAGAAATTTTTATTTAATTTCCGAAAAATAAAATAACAATATTTATTTTTCGGAAATATTTCATAAAAAATTATGGGAAAATGAAAATAGATAAATCTAAGATTATAGAAATACTAAAAGGTTTACTTATAGGCTTTCTTGTTGTAATAGGTACATTCCCTGATAACGATTGGTCGTTTTCCACAGGAATTGACCCACCTTTATCATGGGTGTTTAATTACATATTTACGAATGGTTTAAATATTGGGAAAGATATTATATTTCCTCATGGTCCATTGGCTTTTTTTGTATATCCATTGCAAGAGAATATTTTAATCGCAACATTTATAACTTCATTACTTAAAATATTGCTTGTCTTTAATATTTTTTGGTTGCTTGATATAAAAGAAAACTTTAAATGGCTACTTGCATTTGTGTTTGCCTATATAGTATCAATAATTGCTGGGTTTAATCAATTAATTCTTGCAAATATTATTCTTCTTTATTGTAACTATTTTAATTACGAGAAATTAAAATATAAACTTTTAGCATTTATTTTAACAGCCTTAGCATTTTATATAAATTCGTATGAAGCAGTTATGACTGGAGTTTTATGTTTTTCATTTCTTTTATATTACTTCATAAAAAATAAGAATTATAAAAAAATCGTACTTGATATTATTATTGTCGTTGGATTACTTTTTTTGCTTTGGTTTATCATGTATGGAACTTTCTTTGGTTTTATAAGATATATAGTTGGCATGTTTCATTTGGCGCAAGATAATTCTTCTGCTGCCTCCTATTACCCCTACAATAATTGGTGGATTTTATCAACTTTTCTAATTATTATATTCTCTCTTCCATTTATAAATAATACGAAAAGATCATTTTTCTATGGAATACTTATTACATTGAGTTTATTTGCAACATGGAAACATAGCATGTCAAGAGAGGATATTTATCATGCAAACGGACTTTTAATTTATGTGTTTATTTCGTTATTTTTATTTATTCTATTTCATAAACTCAATTTATACAAAAATTTTATATTGTCAGTTATTGCAATATTCTTGCTTACTATCAACATAAAAAATTCCGTCAATTATTTTCCTCGAGAATATAAATTAATTCGGGTAAACAATTTTATGGAATTTGTTTCTGACTTTTCAAAAATAAAATCCGAATCAATAAAGGAAATACAAAATAATACATCTTCAAATAAATTACCACAGCCTATTCGCGATTCTATCAATAATGCTACAGTTGATATATACCCTTGGGATTATTCAATTATTTCTGCAAATAACTTGAATTGGCAACCGAGAGTAGTAATACAAAGTTATGCATCTTATACATCCTGGTTGGACAAAAGAAATGCTGAACATTTCAAATCAAATAAAGCTCCTGATTTCATTATTTGGGAGAGAAATAAAATATCTACAGATTGTAATGGAAGTGATTTCAATAGTATAGATAATAGATATTTACTAAATGATGAGCCATTAACTATAGTTCAAATTTTAAATAATTACAAATTTTATTACTCCGATAATAAGTTCTTAATTCTTAAAAAACTAACAAACGCAATAAAAACAAGTAATTCAATAATTGGAAAAAGAAATTTACATTGGGGTGAATGGGTAAATGTACCAAAAAGTTCAAACTCCCTGCTTAGAGTAAAATTGACTTTTAACAAAAGTATATTGCAACTATTAAAAAGTTTTTTTTATAAAGACGAACAATTTTGGA
>CAINEZ010000094.1 GCA_903847905.1 uncultured Bacteroidota bacterium | reverse complement strand
TAATAATTATTGGCATTTTATTTTTTGATTTTATAAGAATGTATAAGAGCCATCCTTATAATATTGAAAGAAAAAATGCTTATTTAAAAACGTATAATTTTATAAAGGAAAATCCGTCCGATAAACCTTTGATTATTGTTGCTGATTTATATAAATGTCCCTATAAGGAATATGCTCTTTGTTTTGGATTATACTGGGCTGGAGAAATAATGCAACCGAAATATATTCCGATATTGAATAAAATGTATCCGAATACATATATATACTATGGATGGGATAAATTATTTCACGACTGGTCGGGTAATGCGTATACATATATAGAATTACTAAAAAAACATAATAATATTCGTTTGTTTTCAGGGGGTGAAAATATTGAAAATGATTTATTAAAATTTAATATGTATAATTTACTGCGAATGTTTGATACTAAAATAAAAATGATTTATTCCAATGAAAATACAAATGAAAAAATTTATGATATTACATATGATCCTTCTATTAAATTTAAAACTATTCGGATGTTATGCAATGCAGATTCATTAAGCACTGATAAGAAAAATTTTATTGGTGAAAATGAACAATATATTGGTAATGGTATGACTCAAAATTCAGAAAGGTCATTTTCCGGTAAATATTCATGCAAACTTACAAAAGAGAAACAATATGGCATGACATTTAACATTGGAGTAGTTAAGCAAGGGGAACAATATAAATTCAGTGTTTGGAGGTATAACGGCAATAAAAATGCTTCTCTTATTATTGCAGCCAAAGATATGAATGATTTTTATTTTTCCCGAAAGATTTCAAATAGAAGTGAAAATGAATGGGATGAATTAGTTTTCGAAATGGTGATTACAAAAAACTTGGATAACAAAGAATTAATTATTTATGTTTATAATGATACTGAAATTCCCGCATATTTTGATGATTTAGAAATTATTTATACTCCATTAATTACTTCTGATGCAATTAATGATTCGTCTCTTATAGATAAAGATTTTTCTGTCTTTTGTATGAATAAAGAAGATAAAATAAAAGATTACATTAATAAGATGGAAAAAGATGAAAACTGGTTGAATAAAATAAAAGATAAAGCTGCTAAAAATAATATTTCTGTTGAAGAACAGAAATTAATAGACGCTGAATATTTATATAAAGAGGAAATTAAATCAAACAAAGATATATTGAACAAGAAAGAAGAGCGGCTAAAAGAAATCAAGCAAGAAATAATTAATACTCCTGAATGGTTGAAACAGATTAAGAAAAAAGCAATTTAAAATAAAATAAGTTTTGACCAGCAATTAAATTCAGATGTAGAGTATGTTTACAAAAAAGAGAATATCTAAAAAGTGAATTACCGTCTATTCGAAATCATTACTTTTTACCAATATAAATAATTTCAAAATCATCTAAATAGAATTCTTTTTTAAACTTATTCCAAACATATAATTTCAAATAAGCATTAGGAGGAAATGAATTTAGATTAAGAATAAATTCCGCAGAAACATTTTTCCATTTTGTATTCACATTGTTTATGCTTTTTGATAATAAAGGAACCTCCGACCAAAAAAGATTTTTGTCTTTATCGTCATTAACAGACAGCACAATACGGGCATCTTTGGAGTTATTGGCTATATCTAATATTTTGCTGTTAAATTCGATTTTTAGTGTGTTTTTAGGAATGTCAGAAATTCGTTTTTTTACAGTAACACTATATTCTGTTCCCGAAGAGAGTTTGCATAAATTTTCCCCGGAAAAAGCTTTTGCAGGTATTATAGATTCGACATTTTGTAAAAGAGGATTGTAAGTTTCAAAATCAAAAGAGTCAAACGAAAGCGTATCTAGTTTTTTCGGATGATTAAGTTTCATGAATACATTTACTTCAAACGGATACCCTCCTAGTGTTGTGAATACTGTTTTAGGCTTAAATGATTTTATTAATTCGAAATTAGGGTCATTCATAATTGTATTCAAAGGGATTCTGCATTCATTCGGTCCAAAGTGTGCATCCCAAAAAATAATAGAGCTGTCGGGAACAACACTAATCCCCCATTCTTTAATAGCCGGATAAAGCCCCCACAATTCTACTACTTTGTCTGGGTTAAATGAATCTAAATTTAGCATGTCTGCTAAAAAAGGGTATAAGTAATATACTTTCTGATGTGTTAATTGAGATTTTTTGAACCAATCTCCTGCCTCTTTTATAACTGTTTCTTCTTGTCCGAGCTTATAAGGAAAATAATCATGTTTAAATGGACTTCTGATAACTAAAAAAAGTATTATCCCAATTATAATAAATTCCAGTATCTTTTTTTCTTTGAAAAATGGGTTCATGATAAAATTCAATCCTCTTAAGCAAATAAGCGCAGAGCAAGGAATAATGCCGGCAATTACCAGCAACAAACCTAAAGAATTAAACCCTATCCAATATACAATTGAGTGAGCAACAAAATAAATAGTAAAAGAGCCATAGATTAAAAAAAGCTCTTCGGGTAATTGACTCTTTTTTGTTTCCTTGTTTTTAATAGTTCTTACTCCATAAAAGATAATTGCAATAAGACCAACAATAAACAATAATCCCAATGTTGTACCCCAAATAAAATTATGATTAGCAACAAAATGGAATAACCCCCCGCTTCCGTAAATATCACTATTTGCGCCATTGTAAACGTTTTGATTTATTATCCAAAAAAAATCATTATAATAAAAGTATCCAATAATACTATAAATGAAAGTTCCAAAAGCGAGCAATGGTGAAAGTAGAATTTTTCTTCGGTATATTAAAATGATAAAAAACAAAGGGAGGATCATATTGCCATCTGCTCTCACAAAAGGCAAAAAAGATACCAGCACACAAGCCCAAAAATAGCGATTAACAAACATCAGGTATACTGATGAAATAAGAATAAAGCCGAAAAAAGGCTCGGTAAGCCCACTATTTATCGTGGGAAAATAACACGGAGTAAAAAGCAAAAAAGGAATCACTAAAAGAGAATAATTTAGTTTTAATTTTTTAGCAATTTTATAAGCGAAAAAAGCCGAACCAATGCCGCATAGAATATTAAATATATTCATGCCTAACAAACCAAATTGCGAAAATGGAGAGGAAACAATTGTAAAAAATGGTTTTCCCCAGCTATCTAAAAACAAATTGTTATGTTTCCATGAATATCTTGAAATTAAATAATGCTTGATTCCATCACCGGAATCATAGGTTGCTTCGGAAAAATAGGAAAGGAAGAAAAAAATTAAAGAAAAACTTACAAGGAGAAAAAGTAATGTTTTCTTTTCTGATAAGAATTTGGTTTTCATATAACAAATGTATAAAAAAATCAATGAAATTTAATTT
>CAINEZ010000093.1 GCA_903847905.1 uncultured Bacteroidota bacterium | reverse complement strand
TGCCTATTGTCTATTATTATCTGTGATAATTTATCCAGCAGAATTGTTAAGGATTTTTGAGGGTTCAATAAAAAAGATAGCATCTAAAATTTGGGCGGATTTTTATGAAATACCCGTGTTGACTTAATCAGCAGACCCTAAGTAATCAACAAAACGGTAAGCATTGTGGATTATTTTAGAAAGGGAATTGGGCTTTCGTAAAAAATCAAAGTCAATAAAATAAATAGTTTTAAGGGATATTAAGTTAAACCAATATGTGTCTTATTGCAAAGTGTAGGGCATCAAGGATCTATAGCTCCTTCAAATACATCAATATTTTCAAGATATGTTATTGACCTTTTAATATATTCAGCTGATGATTCTGAATTTCCCAAGGTAGTATCCTGCAGAAGCCTGGAATTATCGAAAATTTGTCCCAGGTTGATAAATTTCATATAAGGTTCTAATCCGGCAAATAAAATTCTTATTCCACTTTTATCTTCAAATATTTTATCCCAGTATTCTAAATAATCTGTGTATTTGTTTAACTGACTTTGAGGATTGAGTCGCCCTTTTGCCCAATTTTTCATTTGCGATATCATTCCAATATCAACAAATTTAAAAGGTGGTCTGTCATTAAATGCAGCCTCAAAAGCGGATGTTATCTCTAACGGAGTAGTAGAAGATTTTGTTCCGGCAGAAATATGGTAGGTTGAATAATTTCTTTTTGCAAACAAAAGTTCTGTTATAGCATTGGCGGTATAATCAACAGGAACAATATCCATTTTCACATCGGCATCAACAGGTACTAATCTCATCAAATTAGCTGTTGCCAGCGCCCATAAAATAACATAAGAACGAGGTACCCATGGTCGTGTATCACCCATTATTATTGATGGGCGTAAAACTAATATTTTTTCATCGGGAAGATAATCACGTAATAAAAATTCACCAAGCATTTTAGTATAAGTATATTTAACAAAATGCTTTGAATTTAAGTCAGGAGATTCATCTTCATAAACTATTCTGTTGCATATACCTTCACCGCATATAGTAGCGGTTCCGATATAGATAAAAGTTTGTAATTGCTTTAGGGTTTTAGTCCATTGCAAAATATTTTTAAGACCTGTAATATTTACTTTTTCAACCAGTTCATTATAGATAGGAGAAAATGAAGTATTAGCAGCTGAATGAATTACAACATTAATGTTATTGAGATTTTTATTCTCTATCAAATTTTTTGTTAAAAAGGGATCCGTGAGATTTCCAAAAACAGGAATCACTTTTTTGTCATTAAAGTAATCATTATGTATAGCAAAAATTTTATGAAGACGAAGTGTCATTTCTTCTTCATCTTTTGCTCTAATCAAACAATAGATTTTATCAATCTCATTCCTTTTGGAAAGATTAATCAAAATCTCTCCTCCTAAAAACCCGGTAACTCCAGTAAGAAAAATATTCATTTTTTTAAAATTTCTAATTCAAAGGAAACATTATTAATTTAATAAAATCAAATTTTATCAAATTTTAACAATTTAATGTTTTTTAATTAAAAAGTTCTAATCCAAGGATACCAATTATTATTAATATAATTGAAAGAATTTTCATCACAGAAACAGATTCCCCGAACCATATAATGCTGATTATGCAAATTAAAGCAGTGCCAAGACTTGCCCATATTGCATAAGCAATGCTTACATCCATTTTTTTAAGAACAACTATAAGAGAAACCAAACTTAATCCATAAAAAACAAATACTAAAACAGAAGGTATTAACTTTGAAAACCCATCTGCCAGCTTCATGCAGATTGTACCTAATACTTCAAAAAAAATTCCTACCGCGAGAAAAAACCAAGCCATAATGTTTAAGACGTTAAATTTTTAGTAAAATTATAAAAAATCCTTTAATGTTTTACATGATATAATGAATAGCTAATTTGGATCGTATTCATTATGTAACAATCGATATTGGCAGAAAGTATTTCTGGATATATTTTTGTACAATAAATGTATCGTTTAAAAAGGTTGTCATTATTATGTTTGTACGAAAACTTAGTTTTGGCGGTCAATTATAAGACTAGTATTTATAATTTGGCTGTTTGAGTTTGAAAATAAACCACAAACTCAATTTAATTATATACTGTTTGTTCACTTCTTTCAATTACTTTCGTAAACCACCCAATGATTCACTATAAAAAAAAATTGTTAAACAGGCAATAAATAAAGCACAATTCGTTAAACAAATAAATGAGTATTAATTATATTTTTGTTAAGTGAAAATTATAAAATTAAATACAATAATTCCATTCCTGATCATTTTTGCAACACCTGTTTTTGCACAATACAATTTTGATAAATTCTTTTCAAATGCGAAAATAGATATAAATGAAAATAATTATTTTGATGCAATTTCAAAACTTAATAAATGCTTAGCTGTTAAACCGGATAATTGCGAAGTGTATTTTTACAGGGCAATATGTAAATATTCACTCATGGATTATTATGGAGCTGAAAAGGATTTCACAATGGCTCTTTTCAACGTCAGCATTATACATTACGATGCTTTTCATTACAGGGCGTTATCGAGGTATAGGTTAGGAAAATATTCAGATGCCATTGATGATATTAATAAAGTTTTAGAACAGGAGCCTGATTCTCCCGGCTTGTATGTTGAAAGAGCGTTTATTTTTCTTGCAAATAATAATTATAATGCGGCAATTGACGATTGTAAAAAGGCGCTTAGCTTAAAATCTTTAGGTGAGGAAGGGTTTTTATGCAAAGCCCAGGCTGAAAATGCTATTTCTGATTATCAAAATGCAATTAGTGATTACGATGAAGTAATAAAAATAAATTCAAAAAACGTTGATGCTATTGCACTACGTGGAATGACAAAAGACAAAATGAACAATATTCAAGAAGCCATTGATGATTATAACCTCGCAATAAAAATAGATTCAACCAGCACATTAGCTTATTACAGCCGAGCCGAAGCTGAAATAAAAATCGAATGATAATAAAAAAGCAATGGACGATTATAATATGGTGCTTCGTTACGAACCACGTAATTCTTATGCTTATTTCAGTAGGGCAGTATTATTTGCAAAAATGAAAGAATATAAAATGGCTATTTCGGATTTCAACAAAGTAATACTGCTAAACCCAAATAATATCGAGGCTCTTTTTAATCGCGCAAAGCTCAAACAATTCTTAGAAGATTACAAAGGAGCAATAAGCGATTACAATAAAGTTACTCTTTTATATCCTTATTTCATGGAAGCTTATTACTACAGGTCGCAAGTAAAATACATCCTGAAAGATTTTGCCGGTGCAAAAGAAGATATTGGAATAGGAAAACTAATGAGCGATATTTTTCACAATAAAGACAGTTTGCAATTTAATAAGGATTCTCTCCTGCTTAATAAGCTGACTCATTTAAGCGCCGACTTTCATAATACATCTGATATAAAACCTGATAATGTAAATAATAATTTTCTTCCTATTTTTTATATCACTAAAAAAGATAGCAATAATTTTAAAGCTAAAAATTTTTCACTTCTTTTAGAAGACTTCAACTGGAAAAATAGACAAAATCTTTGCCTGAAAAACAGCGGCGCCTTTAATAATGATTCTTCCCTTTTGCATTTAATTTCACCTATAAATAATAACGATAGTAACAAAAAAATAACACTTTTGGTTTTAGCTATTTATAAATCAAACATACAATTGTTTGAAGAAGCAAAAGAGATATTCGATAAAATTATTTCTGATGATAGCCTTAATGCCATTGCAATATTTGCCCGCGGCGTAAATACCTGTCGCGAAATAGAATCACAAAACAATACTTATGACGATCCGTATATTATTACAAATCCCCAGCAAGAAAAACAGGAAAAAGAAAGGCAGGAAAAATGCAAATCTGCATTAGCCGATTTTACAAAAACATTTAAGCTAAGACCTGACTTTTATTTTGCTTTGTATAATCGGGCTTTTGTGAAATGTCTTTTAAACGACTTCTATGGCGCTAACTTCGATTACGACCAAGCAATTAAGAGAAATCCTAATTTCGCTGATGCTTATTTTAATAACGGATTCCTTCTTTATTATCTCAACCTAAAGCAGGCAGCCTGCGAAAATTTTAGTAAAGCAGGGGAATTAGGACTCCAGGAAGCTTTCTCAATTATTAAGAAACATTGTAATGGAACAGTGAATTAAATTGGAAACGGAAGAACTTCATTAACGCATTATGACCTTTAGCGTCCACAGCCGAATAAAATTATTTTTTAATATTTTCGGTTTTATTATTTGCCGCTTTGTACTTTTTTATGTTGTAAGTGAACATAAGCATAAAATATCTTTGCAACAGGTTTGTCTGGCTGTCTTCAATGTACGATTCGGTTACATTACGCGATATGCTTTTGTTCTGCTTTAGTAGGTCATAAACCAGGAATTTTATTTCCCCATTTTGATTTTTAAATAATTTTTTGCCAATATAAGGATCGGCTAAAAAGAAATTCTGGTTGTATTTTTGAGTTAATCCGTTGTATAAATATTGAGTGGCATCGCCGCCAACGAAAAAACCTTTCCATAATATCCAATTCAATTTTGCTGATGCAGTATGCGAAAAATAATTGTTACCTGCCTCGCCGCCTGCCTGTCCGGTAGGCAGGTTATTTTCTTTTTGCAATGTGTTTTTAGTTATATTATAATTTGCAGTATATGAAAATGTGAAATCAATTTTTTCGCTGATGTTACTGCTAAGCACCACACCCTGACTAATACTATAAGTTTCGGCATTGTTTTCTATTCCGTTAATCAAACCGGGAATAGTATTGTACTGGAAACCTGTATGAAGGTTTAAATTACATTTCATAAAATTTAGAGGAAATCCATAAGTGAAGAATGAACGTATATTCCAGCTTTTGTCAAGGTTTACGAGCCTGCTTAACTGTGCGCCCTGGTATAAATGAATATCGGTGTCAATTATAGTATCTTTAAATGCATGTATTACCGAATTGCCAATATATTTATTAGTATAACTGGCAAAGACAAATACCATCATTGTCCTTCCCTTTGCCATATTGGTTTTGCTGTAGTTGCCAAACAACGATTGAATGTATTGTTGCTTTAATTCGGGATTTCCCGATGTAAGCATCATAGGGTTTGAGTTGTCAATAACATTCTGAAGTTGAGAGATAGAGGGAGCGTTGGTGCTTGCCCTGTAGTTTATCCTTAAATTGCTGGCTTTTGTAAAGCGATAGGTAAACATTGCATTTGGTAAAATATTACTGAAGTACCTGTTAACTTTTCCATTTTCAGGGAACGTCTGGTCGCCTGTCAATTCAGCATACTGATAATTAATTCCGGCGCTGAGATTAAGTTTATCCTTATGAAAACGGTAACTCATACCGCTTTTATGGGTAATGTAATTATTATTGAATTTATTTGAAAACGATGTATCAAGTTTATTATAATATTGAGTCAGGCTATCTCTGTCGAATAATTTATTATCCGAAACATTTTTCGCTAAAGTGGGCGCATAATTAATCTGTAACTGCGAATTTACTCCGACAGGTTCTGTGTATGCCAGGCTTGAACCCAAAGTATAACCGCTTGTTAAAATATCCGATTTTTGATTTGAAACTGTAACCTGCTTCACCGGAATAAATGATGAATCGCCCGAGGCAAGAATCCCGTTACCGGTTTTATCATTTTTATCCGCTTCAATGTTGAAGGAAATAGTTCTTCCATTTTTATTAAATTTATGACGGTAAAGAACATTGTTAGTAGAAGTGTATCCTGAATTATCGGAATTGTAATTATTAAATGAATTACTTAGAAGTTCCGTTCCGTTAAAATAAGAACCATTAGCGACATTGTTGCCGTTGTTCTTTTGAAGATAAAGTTTAGGTGTGATGATTAATGAATTTGCAGTATCAATATTATATTCCAAACGCGCGTTCAGGCGGTGGTTAAAATTATTATTTTCAGAAGTGTTATTTTCTTCGTAAACCTGACCTGTAAGGGGATTTAAAATATAATTTCTTGAAAGTTTACTGTCCTTATTATTATCTGTGTTATTAAAAAAATAGCTCGCAGTAGCATTAATTTTGCTTCCCCATTTATCAGTATAATTAATACCTATTGAATTTGTTGACGATATCCCTGATTGCTGATTTACAAGAAAATTGTTTGAGCCGCCACCTTGAAATGAACCACCACCTCCGCCACGAGGCATCCCGCCCATAAAGCCTCCTCCTGTCCTCCCGCTTCCACTCTGGATACCCAACAGATCCTGGCTTGAAAAATTTTGCTGGTTGATATTATTAGACATACCTATTAACGAAATACGTCGGTCGCCTTTAAAATAATTTACATAGCCACCGGCAATATAGCGGTCGTCAGTACCATATCCACCGTAAACCTTTCCAAATTGTCCGTTACCCTTACCGTTCTTAGTTATTATATTAACGGTTTTAGACGAATTTCCGTCATCAAATCCTGTGAACTGTGCCTGATCGCTCAATTTATCAAAAACCTGTATCTTATCAATTACGTCAGCCGGAAGGCTTTTTAAAGCTATTGACGGATCTTCGCCAAAATAAGGCTTGCCATCCACCAAAACCTGTTGAACATTTTCATTCTGAACTTTTACTGTTCCTTTATCCACAGTAATACCGGGCATTTTAGTAACCAGGTCTTCAGCCGAAGCATCGGATTTGGTTTTATAAGCGCCTGCATGATATTGCGTGGTATCGCCAATTTGTTGCACCCTGGTTTGCTCTCCTTGAATATTTACACTTTTCAGAACAACTGCATTGTGCTGGAGCTTTATTATTCCCACATCAATTAAAGTCTTGTCAGCATTAACATTGGTGAAAAAAATGTTATACCCGATAAAAGCAATTTTAATTTTGTATTTCTTCCCAAGAGTTCCTTCAAAAGAAAACGAACCCGAAATATCCGATTGAGTATATAATACTACTAAAGTATCAGCAGAATTAATAAGTGTAAGATTTGCTGCAGGTAATGGTAAATTATTTTCAGAATCATATATTTTTCCGAAGATTTTTGCATTTTGCGCAAATGTTATATTCCCAAGTAACAACAAGGATAAAATGAATAATACCTTTATTTTCATGATTTATTTTTGTAGAGGTAGTGTAGCCAACTTTATTCTTGAATCCGATTTATGCCAATCTCTTTTATTCTCGTTTGATGAATTGTTTTTTTGGCGAGAACTTGGAAATGGGAAAATAATATTACCCTGTGGTTTCTTTTTCGCTAACGTATCTATACCAACAGTCATGCCTGCTCTTATAATCTTAATCTGCGATTGTTGCTCAGTTGCTTTAATACAGATATATAAATTTTTATAATCGTTTGAAATGCTGTACTGAAGTTTACTTTTCAAGTCAAAGAATCGCAAAGGTTCTTTTGTTTCCGATTCGCTAAGAACATTAAAGTCATTGGTTTGCCATGAACTTGTGTGGACAACTGTATGTGAGCAAGAAGAAAAAAATATTATTGCACCAAGCATGGGCAATAATATTAGAATTGGTTTTTTCATCATTTTAAATATTCATTAATTACCATGCCCTATTATAAAAGCCGCCGTTTAATGGGAATGATGGAAAATTTAATTCATTATAATTGCGAGTCAAAGAAGAGTTGTAAACTTTTGCTACCATGCAATCCGCGCTTATTGAAAACCCATCTGAAATTTTAATATCGACACCCACTCGATTTACATTTAAAGAATACGGATTAAT
Organism: uncultured Bacteroidota bacterium; assembly: GCA_903847905.1. Lineage (GTDB taxonomy): Bacteria > Bacteroidota > Bacteroidia > Bacteroidales > CG2-30-32-10 > CAINEZ01. Next base: position 1,409 of record CAINEZ010000093.1, on the reverse strand, counting down.
TGGATTATTCGGAACCTCTTTCAATATCGAACCTCTTAGCATTATCCTGCTGTTTAAAAGATATTCGCCCTGTGCAAATAAAAAGTATTGTCTGGTATTTATATTTTGAGAAAATGTATTGACACCTTCTTTATTTAAGTTACTTTGAAAATAACCTGGATTGCTGAACATTGCTACTGTTCCTATTGTAAAGTGAAATTTGGAAGTGAGGTTATAAGTTATTGCAGGCGCAATCCATTTATCAAAAATATTCTGCTTCCCAATAGAATAAAAACTTAAACCAGTTTGAAGCGATAAATGAACTTTATCAGAAAATTGTTTCTTAAAATTATTTTTATTCATGCTAAGGGATGGGGGATAAATGATAGATGAACTATCGGCTCTTTTTTCAGATATTGAATTTTGTGAAAATGTATTAGAAAAAAATAATAAAGAAATAAGTAAATTATAAAAGGTTTTCATATTTATGATTTTATTATAGAATGTAAGAATTGTGTCTGTTAGCAAAATAAAAAAATAATTTTGGTTTACAATGTTAACTATTTGTTAACTATATGTAAATATTGTTAATTTAAAATATTTTATTTTATCATCAGTTCGGTAATTTTTTTAAATTATCCAATTATTCGGTAATTGCTTCCCTGCCTGTACTGCCGTATCGGCAAGCAGGGCTAAGCTCGAAATGAGGGAAAGTGCTGTAGTCATTGCGCCTACTACCGGCAGGCAGGAATCCGACAAAAGAGGGTAAGGCAATCTTAAAAAAATTACCGAAGTATTATATAATTATTATGATTTGTTTTATTGATTTCGCAATGATGTAAATGCGCCAAACACCCATCCGATATCTCCTTCAGCTTTCACTTGATACCAATAATCTGTTTTGCCGGCAATAGTTGCCTGATTTCCCTTTTCAATTATTTTGCAATTTTGCCCACTTGTTAGCCCACGTATAATAGTTGATTTTGTTGATGCAGATTGGAATAAATTAATAACATTCTCCCCATATATACTAAGTTCTTTTGGAACAGAAGAAGAAGGAGCAGTAATAGAGGTGGCACGAGCAACGACATGTTCCTTGGCAGGAGTAGTGGCATGAACAGTAGTTTGCGAAGTTGATTTTATTTCGGAAGAGTTGTTTGAATTTTCATTATTGACTTTGGTATATTTTGAAGAGCCCTTTAATAGTTCGCCAGCTCCAATTAACGAATAAGTGGAACCTGACCCATCAACTGAATTTAATATTTGTCCATTTAGTTTGTAAGCATAAGTCAACCCTGCATTAGAGGTAATTGTAAACAGTTCTCCTGCTTTTACTATTTTTAAATATTTATTTTTCCCATCCTCTTTCCATTTTCCAATTAACAGATTTGTAATAGAATCAATTTTTTTAATTGAATCCTCAGTTGTTT
>CAINEZ010000092.1 GCA_903847905.1 uncultured Bacteroidota bacterium | reverse complement strand
TTGCCATGCTTTTTAAAATAAATTACCCCGAAATTACCGCATTTTTGGCTTCTTTCGGGGTTTTTATTTTATAAGTTATTAACATATATTGTTGATAACGAGATGGTTATAACCTTAACGAATATCCCTTTTTATATACCTTCCGGTAATATTAAGACCTTATACTAAACCGCTAACAAGATAATGATAATACAAATTGTTAGCCGGTTTAGTAAATGCCGACCTGCTAACTGTTTCAAAACAAAAGCGTAGCGACTTGTTTTGATTATCATGTTAGCGGTTCGGTATTAATTATTTTCTGTTAAATTTTTGCAGAGGGATTATCGTTTTTTGTTACAAGTACTTTGTCCACCCTGTTGGCATCCATATCCACAACTTCAAAACGATAATTTTCAAAATGAATATGATCTCCTTCGGCTGGCACTTTATCCAGCATATACATTATGAAGCCACCTATAGTTGTAATATTTTGCTTAATTTCTTTAAAGTCGTCGGATACTGAAATTTCAAGAAATTCCATAAGTTCGTCAAACTGGTAATCGCCGTCAACAAGAAGGCTGCCATCTTCGCGAGTGGCAAGCTGTGGTTGATGGTCCTGCGTAATATCAGGAAAATCGCCTAATACATTATCTGAAATATCCTGTGCAGTAATAATACCATGGGTTTCACCATATTCATTCACTACAATACCCATTTTTATCTGTCTTTTTTTAAAGTCGTCAAGAAGTTTAATAGCTTTCACGGTTTCGGGAATGAAAAAAGGTGTAGACATTATTTCAAGCAGGTTGAGTTTTTCGCATTTGCTTGTTTGCTTTAGTATGTCTTTAACATGAATAATCCCTATTACTTCATCAATTGTGTCGTTGCAAACCGGAAAGCGTGAGAAGGGAGAATTTAAAACTGTTTGAATTAATTCGTCATTACTCAGATTTATATCAAGCCACACAACATCTTTATTTGGTGTCATCATGGCATAAGCTGTCTTATCAGAAAAACTGAACACATCATGGATAATTTCCGATTCCTGTTCTTCAAGGACTCCAAATTCAGAACCCTGGCGAATAAGTATTTTCAATTCTTCTTCGCTCATAGGAGGATCATTGTTACGCTTAACACCGAATAATTTTATTATTAATTTAGTTGAAATACTCAGGAACCATGCTATTGGTGAAACAATAGCAGAAACCACTCTCATAAAAGGCGTTAAGGTAAGTGTAATTTTTTCAGGATTATTAAGGGCTATTGTTTTTGGAACCAGTTCGCCGATAATCAGGGAGAAATAAGTAATTGCTGCAATCACAGTGATCATGGAAATGGTTGCTGTATATTCTGAAACATAGCCAAGCGAGAATAAAAATTCCGTGAAATGTTTTGCAATAGCAATGCCACCAAAAGCTCCCGATATTATACTTATGGATGTTATTCCAATCTGAATTTCTGATAAAAAGCGTTCGGGTCTTTTCATTTTATTAAGAGCAAGCCTGGCGGATAAATTTCCTTTATTTGCTTTTTCTTCGAGTTTTGATTTTCGTGAAGAAACAAAAGCAATTTCGTACATATTAAACAATCCGTTTAAAATAATCAGGAAAGCAATAATTAAAATTTCGCTCATTTTACAGTTTAAAAAAAGTAATTTCTATTTTAAATTTTATAATATAATTTTTTCGCAAAGTTACATTTTTTATTTTTCTCTTTTCTTTCAGTAAAAATAGAACCGATGATGCCAATGTTTATAATTCCTGCCGGCAGGGCTATGCAAGACTGCCTTAATGGCGCCCCTGAACGATTTTGTCGGGTAGACATCAAAACTTTCCCGCAATATTGTGGGAAAGTATTAAACACATAGTTTTCGTATAGACAATAAATATCAATTAAAAATTTTAAATTTTTGAAATTATTTTCTTGGTATAATCTGCCATAAATAAGGGAATATTCAATAATCCATCATTCATATTAAGGTTCTTCATTGAAAACCTAATACGTAAATAGGGTCTGCTGATTAAGTCAACACGGGTATTTCATAAAAATCCGCCCAAATTTTAGATGCTATCTTTTTTATTGAACCCTCAAAAATCCTTAACAATTCTGCTGGATAAATTATCACAGATAATAATAGACAATAGGCA
>CAINEZ010000091.1 GCA_903847905.1 uncultured Bacteroidota bacterium | reverse complement strand
TATTTTTGTTAAAATATTATTTATTTACTCTTTAAAACCGTATTATGAAAATTCTATTAGTTGAAGACGATCCTAAAATATCATCTTTTGTAAAGATTGGTTTAGAAGATAATGATTACGATGTTTCCGTAGCTTATGACAGCGCCATGGCCGAGAAAATTGTTTTTAAAAAAGAATTTGATATAATTATTTTAGACGTTATTATACCAGGAATAAACGGGCTGGAGCTATGTAAAAAAATAAGAAACGCCAATATAAAAACCCCTGTTTTAATGCTTACGTCATTGGATACAATTGAAGATAAAATTGCAGGTTTCGATTGTGGCGCCGATGATTACCTTGTTAAACCTTTCAGTTTTAAAGAACTATTTGCACGAATAAAAGCTTTAGACAGAAGACACACAGAGACAATTATTGCACCTGCATTAAAAATAGCAGATCTTGAAATAGATACTATTTCAAAAAAAGTTAAAAGAAAAAATAAAGAAATTAAGCTTACTGCAAAAGAATATTCAATCCTTGAACTTTTAATAAGTAATAAAGGTAAAGTATTCGACAGGATTGAGATTGCAGAAAAGATATGGGGCTTTTCATTTAAAGGAACAAATGTTATTGACGTTCATATTAACTCTCTCAGAAATAAAATTGATAAAGATTTCTCGCCGAAACTTATTCACACTCTTGTTGGATTTGGTTATGTATTGAAAGATGAGGAGTGATTTGATACGGTAAACAAATGCAATAATAATTACATATCGCACTCCGTTTGCTATTCAGTGCATTCTCATAATTTTTAAAATAATACCAAACCAGCGGTGTTTGTTATATTGAATAGATCTAAACGAAAAGCCAAATGATATTTTAAAATATATGCAATCGAATATTAATAAATATAGTTTTTTAAATAAGGAGAATTAATATGAACAGTAAATCACCATGGTATTTGAAAAAGTCACCTTTGGGCGCAGGATACCAGCATTTTTCTAATATTGCCAAGCAGCAAACTGTTTTAGATTCAAAAACAAAAGAATTAATCAGATTAGCTATAGCGTCAGTTTTAAGGTGTAATCACTGTACAGAGCATCATATTAAAGATGCGCTTACTGCAGGTGCAACAAAAGAAGAAATTTCGGAAGCTTTGCTTCTTGCTTCGTTGCAGTCAGCAGGTACCCAGCTTAATTGGAGTGAAGAATTATTTGAAAAATATTTAGGTGAATAATTCCATTGGAGATTGAAATTATAATTAATGATTTGGCGGAATATTAAAAAATAAAAAACTGACTTTAGCCAGAACATTTACGCAAGAACCTGTTTAACGGATAATCAAGAATAATGAGTTTTTTTAATTACACGAATTTTAAGAAAAGTTCTGTCTAAAACCAATCTACTCTATAATTAAAACCACGACTGAAGGTCGTGGCAATTAAAATTTAATTGGAAAGATATCTATTGAAAAATTTTCACAGACTAAATTTTCTCAACTTTTTATATTGGTATAACAAGTATTGGAATATTCGATTTTCTAATAAGAGATGATGATGTTGATTTAATCATTGCATTATAAAGAAAACTGTGTTTGTGTGAACCGATTATAATTAAATCAATTTTTAATTTAAGAGCTTCATCAAGAATCATTTTTACAGTAGGTCCTTCAACAAGCAAGCCTTCTGACTGAATGCCTTCTTTCATTAATTGTTCGGAATATTCCTGAATCAACTTATGTTCTTTCTGAAGTTCTTCTGCTCTTAAATCTCTTAAATTCAGATACTGCACACCATATTGATAACTATCGGGATAACCGATAATATCTCCTTTATATTCTACAATATGAATAATCCAGATTTTTGAACCGAATTTTTCTGCAATCTGTCTTGCATTTTCAAGAAGATTTTTTGTCTTTTCTTCTAAATCTATTGCTACTAATAT
>CAINEZ010000090.1 GCA_903847905.1 uncultured Bacteroidota bacterium | reverse complement strand
TTTTAATCTGTTGAATTATTAAATATAACCAAATATTATTTGATTAATAATCCCTGAAATCTTTTTTCTTGGTAAGTTTCAAATCCTGTAACACAGAAGATTTTACGCGTATTGTAAGATCGTAACTTTTGCGGAAACCCATAGGAATCCAGTTAAACACCATTTCCCAGCAATGCATATCACGATAAATGTTTATTGAAGTGTAGGAAAAATCTTTTTGTTCAAAATCATATCCTGAAGTAAATCCTACTTTCCATTTATCTGTAATATTCACATCGCCATTGAAAGAAAGCGTTTGAATAACTTTTTTCTCCATGGTTTTTTTGACTTGGCTGAAAACATTTGAATACCTTAATGTATATTGAATATTCAAGTTCCATGCCTGGTCAAAATCAACATACATATCAGGATTATTTTTTATCATATTCAGTTCTTCTTCCGATGCTTTGTTGCTTACAATATCTTTCTTTTTTGTTTTTGAATGAAGCCCCCAGTTAAGATTAAAAGCCCAATCGGTATTAATAAGGCGGGCAATACGTTTACTCTTTTTAAATTCAAACTGATTTATATTGACTCCTGTGGAATCATTGATAACATAAGGATCCCATAAACTGCCGTATGTTACATCAAGATTTTTGAACAACTTGGTTCTTCCGCTCATACTTATTTTTGACCAGTTCAGTGAATCTTTTGCAACATCATATCCGCTTGCGATAGTAAAGTTGTCAACAAGTACAACTTTTTTAATTCCTGTTATTGTATCTTTTTTACTTTTAACTTTCATTTCAAGATTGTTGGAAACAGCCATATTCACAAAGCCTGATTTATTACTCGGAGGAGCGCCATATATTCCATTATTGAAAATAGAATAATATCTGATCGGCTTATCATTTGGCTTATCCTGGTTTGAGAGATACCTGTAATAGCCCCATTGCGGACTGCCAAAATCGGGAGTGTAAACGAATGAAACGGAGGGTGTGATCACATGTCGTATTGCAACTATTTTAAAATTTTTAAATTGGTACATCCCGTATAATCTTGTACTAAGAGATGATGAAAAATTAAAATCACGAGCCATTTTAAAGCCCTGAATAGTGTCAGTTTTTAAATACCCTATTGTAGTATCGCCGTTTTCAATAAGAGCATCATTTACCCAGCGTTTTCTGATACTTTGCATGTACCAGCGTTCAGTATAATTTATACTATTTGTCCATGTGAAATTTTTCAGTACTTTTCCTGACCATGTGATGGGAATTTTATGCTGCATTCCGTTCTGCATTTGCTCTAATGTTTTTCCCCTGAAGAGTAAAGTGTCTAAAGTAGTTATGTTATTTTCAGCACTCATCATATAAGCAAGACTGATGTTGTCGTACCATTTTTGTTTTCCAACCCTTTTATCGCTTCTGAAAGGATAAATACGGTTTACTGAAAAAGCTATTTCAGGAAGGTTTAGAGAAACAGCATGCGTAAGTGTATTTTGGTTGTGCAACATATTCAATGAAAAATTACAATTACTTCCGATCAATGTAGAATATGAAATGTTTGATGACAGGGTATTCGTTAAATAATCCTCAGTACTGGAAGGATTATACTTATTATAGGTACTTGACCCTGCATTTACTTTTGCAGAAAAGCTGCTGTTAGGATGTGCTTTTCTATCCTGACTGTGATTCCAGACAATATAAAAGTCTTTACTTTTCTTATAACCGATAGTACCTTTTTCGCCTTCAATGTTTATAGCATAACCAAGATTAACTATGCCATTGTATTTATACCGCTTCACATAATTTGAACTTGGCCTTACAGCCCAGCTTCCATGTGAATAAATATCGCCCCTTAATGCAAGATCCATGTTATCACCCATACCGAAATAATAACCGCCATTGTCAAGGAAAAAGCCTCTGCTTTCAGATTGTCCATAAGCGGGAAATATTATTCCTGATTTTTGCCCTTTTTTATTAGGAAAGTACCCAAAAGGTACAGCCAGGGGAGTTGGCACGCCTTCAAGCACAAGATATGCAGGTCCTGTAATAATTTTATCATCAGGAATAACTTTTGCTTTGGAAAATTTTATTTCATAATGCGGATGCTTATCCTCGCATGTTGTATAAAATCCATGTTTAATATTTATAGAATTGTCAGGAAATTTTTTCACAGTATTCCCCTGCAAATAACTGTCGCCTTCCTTTGTAACGATATCGGTAATAAGTCCTTTTTTCGTTTTAAAATTATAGGTAAGAGTAGCAGAGGTAAAGCTTTCAGATCCTTGTGTAAAAATAGGTAGTCCTTTAATTTTCCCGGTTGAATCAGCTACGCCTTTTGCAAAAAGTTGATTTTTACCGAAAGTAATCTCAACATAATTTGCAGTTAATATAATGTCTTCGTATTTAAGTTCAGCTTTACCGAACAAGTAAACCTTTTGTTCAGCAATATCGAAGCGTATTGAATCGTTAGCTTTATATTCAACTTTTGACGAAAGTGCATATTCAGATTTTTTCGCAACTTCCTTTTTTATGGTATCATTTTTGATTTTTGTTGAATCATGCTTCAAATTACTATCCTGCGCATTCACAAATCCGCATAAGGAAAAGGTAAAGACAAATAATTCTGTCAGAAATATCCGATAATTTGATTGCAATGGAATAAATACTAATTTTGTAAAATAATTACTGCTAAGGCGACAAAGCTAATTAAAATTTAATATTCTGGTGAAACGTATTGCTGAAATTTTTGGTATTGCCGGTTTTCTGCTATTAACTTCTTTTAACATTTCTGTTGGTCAGGTACATAAAATAAAAACAGTTGTTATTGATGCAGGTCACGGAGGATATGATCCCGGATGCCTTGGCAGCAAAACCAAAGAAAAAGACGTTACATTATCCATAGCCCTTAAGTTAGGTAAGTACATTGAAACAAATTTTCCTGATGTGAAGGTTATCTTTACAAGGGAAACAGATGTGTTTGTGGAATTGTTCAAACGGGCTAAGATAGCAAACGATAACAATGCAGATCTTTTTATTTCGATACATTGTAATGCAAATCCTTCTAAAATCCCTTATGGAGCCGAGACTTATGTGATGGGCTTGCACAAATCGCAGGCAAACCTGGATGTAGCGCAAAAAGAAAATGCTTCCATCCTTATGGAAGACAGTTATGCAAATAACTATGATGGATTCAATCCCAATTCAACAGAAGCATATATTATTTTTTCTTTGTATCAGAATGCATATTTAGATCAAAGCCTGAACCTTGCAACTAAGGTGCAGAAACAATTGAAGGAAAAAGTAGGAATGTGTGACAAAGGCGTTAAACAGGCAGGATTTCTTGTACTATATAAAACAGCAATGCCTTCAATACTTATAGAAACAGGTTTTTTAAGCAACCTAAAAGATGAAAAATTTCTTTCATCTACCGGCGGGCAGGATTACATTGCTTTGGGAATTTACAGCGCATTTAAAGATTACATTAACGAAATAAACGGAATTAATACTAATAACACAACCGGAAAAGATTTTTTTCAGAGAAAGGATTCAACTGCATATCAGATGATAGTAAAAGACAGTATTAATTCAGGAAAAGATACATCAGGCGTAGTAAAAAAGAAAAATGAAATTTTCTTTAAGGTTCAGTTTGCATCATCTTCAGTTAAAAAAGCTTTAAATTCAACTAATTTCAAAGGCATTAAAGATGTTCAGGAATACTTTAATAACGGGATGTACAAATATATTACAGGAAATGAAACGACTTACGAAGCTGCAACAACTTTGCTGAATAAAGTACATAATTTGGGTTTCAAAGACGCATTTATAATAGCTTTTCTGAATGGCAAAAGAATTACACCTCAGGAAGCAGTGAAGCTTATTAAAGGCAAATGAAATAAAATTATTCAACTCAAAAAGCTTGAATGATTTATTAATTGCCGGTCAAACAGAGCCTATTCTACTGAAATGATAGTTGAAGAAGAATAGTGTCGAAGTTGACCGGTATGCCACTCTTCGACACGTTCCCGAAATGCGGAACGGCTCTGAGTGACATGTGATTAATTCATTCGAAACTTGAGTTATTCAATATTAAAAGTTTACAAGGCATAAGCGTATAAAGTTGAAGTACTCGATTGTTCTAATGTTTATTATTGAAAATAATAAAATCAACCTAATTGTCCTACTACAAAGAGTTTTATAAAGCTGAAAGATTTTTTTTTATTAAAGCATTTGTATATTTTTTAAAATTCATGTAGGTTTGTAAAAAATTTAAAGAATAAGCATTGAAATTTAAAATAAAAAGAGAAATAAAAGTCGGGGTATTGGTTGTTGTCGGCCTTGCTTTTTTTTATTGGGGATTTAATTTCCTGAAAGGCAGGAATTATCTTTCAAGTAGAAGGATATTTTATGCCGTATATAATCAGGTCAATGGTTTGGTAGATGCAAACTGGATAATGATAAACGGCGTGAAGGTAGGCACTGTCAACAATATTTCTTTTATGGATATACAAGGGAGAGTGCTTGTGCAATTTTCTGTGGAAAATGATATTAAAATACCCCGTAATTCAAAAGCAAGGATTTATAATTCTGATGTATTAGGATCAAAAGCTATTGAAATTTTATTAGGTAACTCCGATACATTAGTTAAAAGCGGCGATACATTAATTTCTGAAATTCAACCTTCAATTACCGAAGAAGTAAGCTACCAGATGCTGCCTTTTAAGAAAAAGGCGGAAAGCCTTATGGCTTCTCTTGATTCAGCATTAGCAGTAATCAAATATATTTTTAATGAAAGCACACGCGAAAATCTGCAACGCAGTTTCGAAAGCATCAAGATTACAATTAATACTCTTGAACATACTTCATTCAACATAGATACTCTTATGACAACCCAGCGTAACAGGCTGTCGCAAATATTCTATAATATTGAATCCATTACAAACAATTTCAAAAATAACAACTCAAAGCTTACTAATGTTATCAATAATTTTTCAAATATCAGCGATTCTTTATCCCGCGCAAATATTGTTAAAACAATTAATAAAGCTGATAATGTATTAAAGAATTTTTCAGAGATAAGTGAGAAAATAAATAAAGGACAGGGATCGCTTGGCTTGCTTATTAATAATGACAGCCTTTATTTTGAACTTGCAAAATCTTCAAAAGAACTTAACATGCTGATGCAAGATTTGAGGCTGAATCCTCAGAGATATGTCCATGTTTCTGTTTTTGGCAAGAACCCGAAAAAAAATCAGTATAAAACTCCTGTAGAAGGCAAATAACGATTGAGGGCTTCGCCTTTCAAAGCGCTTTCCATTAAACTTGCAAGTCCTGTAACATGGAAGCTGACAAATCTCAAATGCAATAAAATTTTAAACAGTTTCTTGGATTTTTATATATTTTTGTTTTTTTAGAAATCAAATAGCCTTTGGAATAATTCATGAAACTTCTG
>CAINEZ010000089.1 GCA_903847905.1 uncultured Bacteroidota bacterium | reverse complement strand
AATAATATCTGATTCCCATTGTGCCAGGCTGGATACTATGTTCATGACCATCCGGCCATTAGCGGTGGAGGTATCAAAGTTGTCTTGTATGCTCGTAAATGCTACATGGTTTTTTTCGAAGACATCTTCTAACATATGGGCAAACTGCTTGACTGATCTGGCAAGCCGATCAAGCTTATAAACAATTACAACATCAAATTCTTTGCGATTACAGCTTGTGATCAGCCCTTGGATTCCGGGCCGCTGTAGGTTTTTACCAGAAAATCCTTCATCACGGATTACCCCAGTAAGGTTAAAATCCTTAGCCACGCAGTAGGCCCTGATCTTTTCCTCTTGCGAATCAAGCGATACCCCGTTGGTACTCTGATCCTCCGTGGAAACTCGGACATACCCGATAGCTCTAAAATTTTTCTCCATAAATAAAAAGCCTTTCCGTAAAATAAAACTTACGGAAAGGCTTTCTGTCTCTCTAAAAATTTCTGCCGTACAGATTAGAATTGCTAGGCTGAGTTGCTTAAGAAGTGGCAACTTTTATATGTAAGATGATGCTATCAAGGATTTTTGACGAATCTATATTTTCATTTGCCAACTTTCTTGTTTGAACACATGAGCTTTCTTTGGCAATAGTAATAATATCAGAATTTCTTATCAAATGGTGAAACATATTAGGGTGCGAAGGTTTGAAAGCCTTTTCTGTATTAAAGTAGTCTAAATCGATATCTAAAATGTACTTATTAAAAAAACACGATTCATAATGTTGTATGTATTTTATTCCAAATAAAAGAAAGTCTTCTTCTATTGCACCATCTGCAAACTTTTTTTGGCACTGGATGTCATGACCTGTTTTTTTACAATTAGGCAAGCATAAAGGGGTACATTCAATTATTGGTTCATTACAGTAGCTTCCTTCACAATCCTCGTTAAATACTCTCTTATTATGCGATCTAGAACCAAATGTTTTTGATCCAAAAGAAAAAACTTTATTGGCTATCCCAGTCCGGACAGCAAAATCAATATGTTCATCATGCTTTAATTTTTTAATGCAAGAATTAATTGTTATATTTCCAAGCTTAAAATTATTAATCAATTCATCTTCAATGCGAGTCATTTCAGCTTCACGCAAAGAATACTCTTTGTTTTCAGTCCTCAAGTATGAATGGGTCTGAAATGCAGGCATTGTATCTGTATGATAATCTAAGGTAAAGATATTACATCCTTGAGCATTATTCCATGCTTCCAGTACTTCGTGATGCCTTTCAACAACAAATAAACTTTTATTATTAATGTCAATAAATTCCATCGTTTATACCCCGTAGTTAAGTTGATCCAGAATACTTTGCGTTACTTGGGTCAAAAGCAGATCTGATTTTTCTAATAAAATGCCGGATTTTTGCTTTGCCGGAAAGAACATCATACCGTAGCTGTATTTCCCGTCATGATCGATATCCTCACTTTTGATAGTCCCGGTTGTAAAATCAACATGGAGAGATTTAGCAAAGGTTTTAACATCCTGGAATTCATTGTCCTGCAAATATGGAACAAATAAAAGCACTGATGATTCCATAACCCGCCAGGAAATCCCCCTGATTACGGCCTTGTATTCGTCCAGGAAATCATCATAGGGATCAAGCAGAATAAGGTTATAATTAATCATTTTCTGGAGAACGTCATATCCTGATTGAAGTTCTAAAAAATAAGTAGATGTATCACCGTGGCTATGCTGGGCTTCAATGTTTTTATCAAACACATCAACCCTGACCCTGTCGCCAATAAGTTCTTTTACAATGCTCACGCTGCCCAGATAGCTGTTGTCTCGCAGGTAGGGCTCCTGAACTCTATACAGTGGAGTATCAACAAATTTTTCCCGCAGTCTCTCCCTGAAAAATGAGTCAATTGGATAATCCTTGAATCCGCAGAAGGTGTCGGCATACAAGAAGGCACTGAAGGGATCGGTTTTTGCCAACTGGTCCACTACTT
>CAINEZ010000088.1 GCA_903847905.1 uncultured Bacteroidota bacterium | reverse complement strand
GTCGGGGTGGCAGGATTCGAACCTGCGACCTCCTGCTCCCAAAGCAGGCGCGATGAACCGGGCTACGCTACACCCCGAAAAAATAAAAATAATAATAAAAGAACAATCTTTTGTTGGGGATGCAAATGTAGAAAAAAATTAATCAATATTATATATTATTTGGAGTTTCTTTAAAAAATTCAAAATAGATTTATTGAAATGGCAGAATTAGCGTGATTTTCATGAGAAAATAAATGTAACGTATATTTTTTTGCCAAAATAAATGAGATTCCTTAAAAAAGCTGTGTCTAAAATGGGAACTCTTACCAGATGGAAATGTGAAGAATGCGACAGGTATATTAAACAGTCTTACAATATGGAAGACTTAAGAGTTAGAGGATACAATGCAATAAGAAATATTGTTGTTCTTGTTAATGCTATTGCTTATTTCTTTAGTGTACACATGTGATTGATCTTAAAGTTAATGGTGAACAAGATTTATATATGTGCTAAAAGATTTTTTGGAATACCCGTATTTTACAATTATGCCGTTGCCGATAGTATTTTTGAATTATTGAAAAAACTCGTTGTGGTATTATTCATTTTAAAGGGAAATTAGGTAAAGGTATTGATGATTTTCAGCTTTCTTTGCTCCCTGATTAAAAATCTTGAGGAAACTCCAAAAACAGAACAAAGTGAGCTAAAGTGTATCGGATTAAAAAAAAGAATAATAACTTTAAAAATTATTATTGAACAATTTTTTGAATTATCAAAAAAAAATTAATCATATCTCCTCATACGCCCCACATTTAAATTCATTTAAATTCCTCACCGTTCCTGCTGCCTAATCGATTTAATGTGCAAAGCATATCGTCTTCAATATCGGGCGCATTATTTATTTTACAACTTTGGCATAATTGAGGCTTGGGATAAAGATCGGGATTCAGCTTATTGCCATCATCATCGTAAAAGCCGTTTATCTCTTCCATTTTATTGTTTAAAAAAAAAACTTTTCAATCTCTTTAATATCCGGTTTCACCGGCTCAGGAATATCAATGATCTTTTGCACTGCATTCAGATCTTTTAATCCGCTTCCTGTTAACAGAACAACATTTTTACTTCCCTTTTCAAATTTCCCATCCCAGTAGAAACTTAAAAAACCTGCAAATGCAGCGCTGGCTGCCGGTTCCGCAAATATTCCGGTCCTGCTGCTAAGTACTTTAGATGCTGCTAATATTTCCTCATCACTAACCAAAATATTTTCTCCCGCATAATCAAACAAATACTTTTTTGTCATTCTGAAATTTCTTGGAATGTCAACAGAAATAGAATCTGCGAGTGTCCTGGATGATGAAGAAATGAAATTATTTCTGTTAAGATTATTAATAATGTTGCCACTTCCGATAGCCTGAACAGCAACTATAACAGGAATTTTATCAATAATTCCAAGATTCAGTAAATCTTCAAAACCTTTGTAAACACCCGAAATAATGACGCCATCGCCAACAGGAACAAAAATCCTGTCGGGTAAATTCTTATTAAGTTGAGAAAACAATTCAAACGAAACAGTCTTTTTCCCTTCAATTGTCAATGGATTGAAAGCAGTGTTGCGGTTGTACCATCCGTATTTTTTTGTGGTTTCAATACTTAAATCAAAAGCGTTATCATAAGTGCCATCAACCGGAATTATCTGCGCCCCATACATCATTATCTGGGTGAGTTTTGCTTTTGGTGCAGAAGCAGGGACAAATATTACAGCTTTTTGTTTTTGTGAAGCGCAGATTCCGGCAAGTGAAGAACCTGCATTACCGGTAGATGCAGCAACAATAATATCAATATTATTTTCTTTTGCATAAGCCGAAACAATTGCTGAAGCCCTGTCCTTAAAAGAAAATGTTGGGTTCTGAGAATCATCTTTCAGATAAAGTTCAAAATCAAAAATATCATTATCAATCGAAGTAATTTTATATAATGACGTATTTCCGACTTTCAAAAAAGGAAGACTGTCATTTGATTTTATGGGAAGAAGGTCAATAAATCCGGTTTTTTCTAATTGCTGAAAAACATTATTTTTTAACCTGGTATTAATACCATTGTAATCATATTCAGTTTTTAAAACACCATAAGGAGGATGTTTATCATCATTACGTTTTTCGCATTCATTGCAAAGGTAAATGGTCTGTGAGGATTCAAAAGTTTTCCCGCAATCAACACACGCATAAAAAAATTTGTCTTTCATCTGAAATAAATAAAAAGGATTTCAAAGATACGAAAAATGACTAAATTTAGTATTTTTGAAACTTCATCACATAAGTAAAATTATGCAAAAGGTTAAATTGCTTATAGAACTAAAAAAATCACTTGAAGGGGATCTTTTTTTTGACGATGCCAGCAGGCTTATGTATTCCACCGACGCATCTGCATATCGTGAAAAACCTGTTGCTGTTGCCCGTCCAAAAAATTCAGATGATATAAAAAAGATAATTGCATTTGCCAACAAAAATAACATTCCTGTTGTGCCACGAACCGCCGGAACTTCTCTGGCAGGGCAGGTAGTAGGAGCAGGAATTATTACAGATGTTTCAAAATACATGACAAGTATTATTGAAGTCAACGAACAGGAAAAATGGGTGCGTGTGCAGCCGGGTGTTATTCTTGATGAGTTGAACCTGGTGCTTAAATCCAGAAACCTTTTCTTCGGACCCGAAACTTCTACTTCTTCGCGTTGCATGATAGGCGGTATGGTTGGCAATAATTCCTGCGGCGCACACTCATTGATATATGGCAGCACCAGGGACCACACACTTTCTGTTAAGGCAATTTTAAGTGATGGAAGTGAAGCTGAATTTTGCTCTCTTACTAATGAAGAATTTCAAAGAAAACTTCAGGGTGATACGCTTGAGAATAAGATATACCAGAATATAGAGCAAATTTTAAGCAATCCTGTTAACCAACAGGAAATACAAAAAGAATACCCGGATAAATCTCTTAAACGCAGGAACACCGGGTATGCTATTGATCTTTTGCAAAATTCTGAGCCTTTCACAAAAAACCAAATCCCTTTTAATTTTTGCAGACTTATAGCAGGCTCCGAAGGTACGCTGGCTTTCATGACAGAAATAAAATTAAATCTTGTTTCACTTCCACCTAAAGAAAAAACTCTGGTGTGTGTGCATCTTAACAGTGTTGAAGAATCGTTGCATGCAAACCTGATTGCATTAAAACACAAACCTGTTTCAATTGAGTTGATGGATAAAACCATCATGGATCTGACAAAAGAAAATATTACTCAAAATAAAAATCGTTTTTTTATTAAAGGCGACCCCGGGGCTATCCTTATTGTCGAATTTGCTGAAGATCAAAAAAAAACCATTGAAGCAAAGGCAACGGCAATGGAACAAGAAATGAAGGCTGCCGGTTATGGTTTTCATTTCCCACTTATCACGGGAAGCGATATTAATAAAGTATGGGAGCTTCGTAAAGCCGGACTTGGCGTACTTTCCAACTACCCTGGCGACAGTAAACCGATTTCGGTAATTGAAGATACGGCAGTAAATCCCGAACTTCTTCCCGCATATATTGAAGATATTAATGCAATGCTTGCAAACCATAATCTTGCTACGGTTTATTATGCACATATTGCAACAGGCGAATTGCATATCAAACCTGTATTGAATCTTAATGACCCGAAAGATGTAGAATTATTCCGCACTGTAGCTTTGGAAACAGCAAAACTCGTAAAAAAATATAGAGGTTCCTTAAGCGGCGAACATGGCGATGGAAGATTACGCGGTGAATTTATTCCACTAATGATTGGCGAGCATAATTATGAATTGTTGAAACAGATAAAAAAAGTTTGGGACCCTGATAATATTTTTAACCCTGGGAAAATTACCGATACTCCAAGAATGAATTCCAGTTTACGTTATAAGCATGGAACCCCGATAAAAGAAATAAAAACAATTTTTGATTTCTCTCACGATCGTGGCATTCTTCGTGCAGTGGAAAAATGCAATGGTTCGGCGGATTGCCGTAAACCCTCTATTTTAGGAGGAACCATGTGCCCAAGCTACATGGCTACAAAAGACGAGAATCATTCAACACGCGGAAGAGCAAACATTCTTCGCGAATTCCTGGCAACTTCACAAAAAAATAATCCTTTTGACCATAAGGAAATTTATGAAGTTATGGATTTATGTCTTTCATGTAAAGCCTGTAAATCGGAGTGCCCCTCTAATGTTGACATCACCAAATATAAAGCAGAATTTCTTCAGCATTATTACGATGAACATGGGATTTCTTTCCGTACAAAAATGATTGCCGGTATTACACACACAAACAGCATTGGCGCTGCTTTTCCAATATTATTTAATTTCTTCGTTACAAATAAAATTTCATCAGGTCTAATAAAAAAAATGCTTGGTTTTGCTCCAAAGCGCAGTATTCCTACATTGTATAAAATTACATTGCATAAGTGGTTTGAAAAATTTATAAAACAAAGAGACGTAAGTAAACTTACAAATGGAAAAGTATTTTTATTTGCTGACGAATTTACCGAATACAACGACACCGAAATAGGTATCAAAGCTATAAAGCTTTTAACGCGACTCGGTTATTATGTTGAGTTACCTGAACACATTCAAAGCGGAAGAACATATCTTTCAAAAGGATTACTACGTAAGGCAAAAAAAATTGCAAATACCAATGTTGACCTTTTAAAAAATATTATTACCGAACAAACACCATTGTTAGGAATTGAACCTTCCGGAATACTTGCTTTCCGTGATGAATATTCCGAACTTGTTGATGAACATTTAAAAGATGCATCGAAAAAACTTGCTTCCTGTTCTTTTATGATTGATGAGTTTATTGCTTCTGAATTTGAAAAAGGAAACATCAGCAAAAACCTGTTTACAATGGAAGACAGAAAGATCAGGTTGCACGGACATTGTCACCAGAAATCACTTGCATCAACTGAGCCAACAAAAAAAATGCTGGAAATACCTGCCAATTATATTGTTGACGAGATAAAATCCGGCTGCTGCGGAATGGCCGGCGCTTTCGGTTACGAAAAAGAACATTATGACGTTTCATTGAAAGTGGGAGAATTAATTCTTTTTCCTGAAATAAGAAAAACTTCCGAAGAAACAATCATTGCTGCTCAGGGAACCAGTTGCAGAAACCAGATATTTGATGGTACAGGGCGAAAAGCTTTTCACCCGATTGAAATTTTATTCGATGCTTTGATTTAATTAATAGAAAAGTGTTTTTTACTTTACTTAAATAGAAATTTCATACAAAAATCACACCTTTCCGAAGATAAAAATTGTAAATTGTGACCTGATAATTACATGGGAAAGCCTTCATACGTGAATATATCTACTACAATTAACATCAAAAACATGGTGTGTAAGTGTTGCATTCGTGTGCTTAGAGAGGACTTTGAGAAGGCAAGTATTAAAGTGGAAAAAATCAAGCTCGGAGAAGCGGTTATAAGCTATGACCCTGATAAAATAAATTTCAGCCTGATTGAAAAGATAGTAAAACAGAACGGGTTTGAACTTATTACTGATAAAGAAAAACTTTTAGCTGAACAGATAAAACTTGCTGTTATTGAACTCATACATTATTACAATAATGCTAATTCTCTTATCCGCAACTCCGATTACCTTATTGAAAAGCTAGGATATACCTACCAATATTTATCTGCTATATTTTCAAAACACGAAAATATCACTTTAGAAAAATATATCATACTTCAAAAAATTGAGAAAGTGAAAGAATTACTGGATTTTGAAAACTATACTCTCAGCGAGATTTCGTATATGATGGGATATAGCAGTGTTCAATATTTGTCTAATCAATTTAAACAGATCACAGGTGTTTCGGTCTCAGAATATAAAAAGAATAAAAATATAGAACGAAAACCTTTGAATTAAGGTAAAATCTTTTTTTGAGGCGCTAAAAAAAAACATTAACAAGAATTTAATATATATTTTCAGTCAGGCAGAGCCGTTCCGCCTCTCATAATTG
>CAINEZ010000087.1 GCA_903847905.1 uncultured Bacteroidota bacterium | reverse complement strand
CCCAAGATCAAAGCCAATACTAAAAAAGGAACTTTCTCAAGAATTAACTTCTTAATAGCTATTTTCCTATGCAGGTAGTAATCTATCAACAGTAATAATATAGGAAAAATTACTGCCGCGGGTTTTGAAAGCAATGAAATCACAAAGAGCAAAAGAATACATGAGTACTTTATGACGGTCGGTTTTTTCAGATAGTTTAAATAAACAATTAAACCTAATAACAGGAAACAAGTGAATAATACATCCTTTCTCTCCGATACCCATGCCACAGATTCAACATGCATAGGGTGAATACCAAAAAGCAAACTGACGAATAAGGCGAGCATAGTCTTTTTGCCTGATAAAATATAGATAAAATAAAAGACCAATATTGTGTTTAATATATGAAATAAAAGATTCGTCAGCAGATAGGAAAAGGGATTAAATCCGGAGATCTGGTAGTTAAAAGCCAAACTTAAAATGGTGACAGGGTGGTAGTTAGAACTGACAGGAGTGCTAAAAATTGCTTTGATTCCATTTAAAGACAAATCTTTAACCCACATTGCAGCCTGATTCATAATAAATGAGAAAAAACCTGTTAATAACCCACAATTTATCAACAGTATGAATGGGTACAAAGATGGTGTATCTGATAATCAATACTTTATAAAGCAATTAATTTTGAATTAGGAATGTGTTCCCCCCTGTCTTGTTGCTGATAAGCAATATGTTAGGTAGCTTTGCAATATGTTTATTAAGCCATTTTTCAAATACAACAAGAGCACAGGCGAGCGGTATTCCATATTTAAATTGTGCGAGAGTTACCGTTTGAGTGGGGGCACCCACCACCGCATTATTATTGGTTTTGGCAGGCTTGAAGAACTTGCAACTGTAGAGCAGAAGAAGTTATTGGCGGTTCGTGTAGAGGAATTACTTGTAAATGGGGGCAACACCTTAGCGACAAGCAACTCCGATGAATTGGTTGAGAAACTTGCCCGACAATTTTACATAGAAATAAAGAAAAAAAAGCGATACGATATAAAACAGGCGGTGGCAGAATGGGAAACCGTAAACATGTCCACGTTAAAGAATAAAGATGCGCTCGAAATTGGCGCTGAATGGCTATGCAAGCAAGCATACGACCAGTTAAACATAAGTGGCTTTCTTCGTCAGTATGGATGGAGCGAAGACAAAATATCGCTGGCAGCTACCCACATTATAAGCAGGGCAGTATATCCTGCCTCGGAACTCAAAACAGTATCATTTATAAAGGAAAACTCAGCCATCAGCGAAATCACCGGTATAGATAAATGCACACTGACCAAAGACATGCTCTATGGTATATCGCATTCACTTTATGCCATCAAGTCGCCCTTAGAACAATACCTGTCCAAACGTACTAATGAGTTGTTCGATCTGGAAGATAAAATCATCCTCTACGATTTAACCAACACTTATTTTGAAGGGCGTATGAAGGGAAGCAAAATAGCCAGGTTCGGGCGAAGTAAAGAAAAACGCAGCGATGCACGCATCGTTGTCTTGGCTGTGGTTATAAACTGCGAAGGTTTTCTAAAATACTCCAATATTTTCGAGGGCAACATGACTGATTGTAAAACACTGTCATCAGTGGTAGATGTCCTGAGCGATAGAACTTCCCACATCCGGCGCAAACCTATCGTAGTTATTGATGCAGGCATTGCTACCGATGATAATATTGCCATGCTCCGAAGAAAAGGATACGACTATATGTGTGTATCCCGCTCTACATTAAAAGAATACAAGGCAGACCATGCAGCAACCCCCGTGCAAATAACCGACAAAAGGGACCAGCCCATCGAACTTTTAAAAGTACAAGCGATTGACCATGACGATCAGTTTCTCTGGGTACGCAGTTGCACAAAAGCCATGAAAGAGAATAGTATGAACGGGTTACTTTCGCAAAGGTTCGAAGAAGGCATACAAAGCATACAGGAAGGTATTGCTAAAAAAGGAGGAACAAAAATCCTGAATAAAGTATATGAACGCATAGGACGGCTCAAACAAAAGTACCCGTCTATTCACAACTATTACGATATAACTGTATGCGATAATGGAAATGGCATTGCAACAAGTATAAGTTGTAAACATAAAACCGGCGAGGATGCCGATAAGCAAGCTGGTATTTACTTTTTACGTACATCCCTGAAAGGAAACGACGAGAAAACCCTTTGGTCAATATACAACGTCATCCGTGAAATTGAATACACTTTCCGTGTACTCAAAACCGACCTCGACTTGCGTCCCATTTATCATAAAACCGACAATGCTGCTATGGCGCACCTGCACTTGGGCATACTTGCATACTGGCTGGTAGCCACTATACGATACCAGTTAAAACAGCAGGGCATACGTTCCGATTGGAGGGAAATAGTACGCACCTTGAACACCCAAAAATGTGTAACCACAAGTGTAGTAAATATAAAGGAACAAACCATCTCTATCCGGCAATGCACTGAACCAACCAAAGAAGTGAAGAAAATATACGACCTTTTAAAATACTCATACACCCCCTTTTTAAGAAAAAAATCTGTAGTCCCCCCTGATAAAATTTCAAATTTTAATAGCTCTTAATGTCAGCTGTTTACACCCGCCTGCCTGCAATGTGGGTTAAAAAAACACGAATGGGAATGATGGCAGGTGGTGTAGCATTTTTATAGTCTTCCAAAATGCGCCCGGCGGGTATCGCTAT
>CAINEZ010000086.1 GCA_903847905.1 uncultured Bacteroidota bacterium | reverse complement strand
ATTTGTTGTAGCTATTCCTTTTTCAACCTTAATTTCAACATCTGCGTCATGGATGATCTCCAAAGAGCCACGCATGCTTCCGTCCTTTGTGGCCTGGGATATAGTTATGAAAGCAGAATCTTTATAACGTTCCTTTAATAACTTTAACTTTTTAACATCAATATCCATATCATTTAAGCTATCAATGACAATGAAATTGTATTTATCATCAGGAATGTCATTAATTATAGCATCGTAGGTTTTTGAGGCAGCAATTAATAAGTTTGGGGATGCAGCATTATTCCTTGCAATTTTTTCCTGTAAGGTGCAGGAAAACCCTTCTTCTCCTGAGATGTAAATTACGGTTCCAAAATTATCGGCAAGGTATTTTGCCAGCAGGATTGCAAAAGTACTTTTCCCGCCTCCGGGCTTGCCATGTATAGCCAGATGAAATAAAAGGGCAGGGCTCCCGATAAAATCCAGCCATTTATCCTGAAATTTCAATTTTTTATAATCATATCCCATAAACCTGATGCTACCCATGATTTTATCCGTATCCGTATGATTATCCGTTTCTTTAACGTTTATTTTGTCGTTTAAATTACCGTTAACCGTTATTTTTGGAGTAACTTTTGGGATAGATCCAAGAAAAAGTTCGTTTTTTAGGCTTAATTCGAGCTTCCGGGTCGCAGGCAATGAAATAATTTTAGTTTCATAACGCACATTATCAGCAAGTTTACGACTAATAATCGTTTCCTGACGTGTATTATCCGCATAATTTACCTGTAATGCTTTTCTTGCTTCCTTTATTTCTAAGAGGTCGCTTATTTTCTTTTTCTTTCTTCCGTCCTCGGTAATTGCATTATAAATAAGTCCGACTATACCACCCCCACCTATGCCTAATAATGTACCCTCCACAGTACTTTTATTAATATTTGCTAATAAAGCATGTACACAGTAAACAACAATGTACAGAAATTGGCAAATAACGATGTACAAAAAACAGCAAATAAGGATGTCTGTTTTTTCCAAAATCAAAAATAAAAAAACAAAGAACGCAATCAAAAATTAATTTGATATTTCTGAGAAAATAGTTTTTCTGTTATTCAATCTGTAACTTTTCCCGGATAATTTTATCACTTCACATCGGTACAGGATTCTATCAAGCAGGGCAGTAGCAATGACTTCATCATCAAGTAATTTGACCCATTCTTCAGGACTTTTATTCGTTGTAACAATAAAAGAGACCTTTTCGTGGAGATGATTTATAAAATTGAACAATTGCACGGCCTGTTGCTTATCCAGTGCAAACATCATAATGTCATCAATGACCAGCAGATGCGCTTTGAGAAGTTTTTTGTATTCAGTACCAGCCGATCTGGTGATATCTTTCATTTTTAACATCTCGACGATCTGTTCCATTGTTCTGAAGTATGCCCTAAATCCTGTAATCAGAGCATCATAGCATAATCCGGCAGCGATAAATGTTTTGCCTACTCCGGAAGGCCCCATCAGGACAATATTGTAATTTTGCTCCAACCATGAGCACTCCCTAACCTGATTTAACTGTTGTTTACTCAGCCCATTTGTAAAAGAAAAGTCATATTGAGCCAGGTCATGCTTCAATGGCAGTAACGCATCTTTTTTTCGCCTGTCAAAATCCCTTTTAGCTCTCTGATTAATTTCTGCTTGCAGTAGTTGTAAAGAAAAATCAGTATAGCTGACTTTTTCTTCATCTGCCTTTCGGATCAATTCATAGAATTGCTCCTTTATGCCGCTCAGGTTAAGCTGTGAGGCATAGTCCATAATCATTTGTGTCTTTGTTTCCATTGTTTTAATTCATTAATTTATTGTAATCGGTGATATTACTTTTTTGAGGTATTATTTTAAAGGATGCTTTGTTTATTGTTTTTATCGATATCGTTTCAGGATGCGGATTATTAATAACAGGTGCTTTTAATTTCATGACGACACTTTCCATATCGGTTGCCCTGAGTATCTTGTGTTGTATACAAAGATCAAGAGCCTGGTTCATTAAAGCCATGTCGTATAATTGTATCATCTTTCGGATAAAGAGCAGTTGATCACGGATATACCTTGGATTTTCACTACGTACCTGTTGCAGATAGTTTATAGCCTGCTCAGGATCCTTAAATGAAGAGGATACTTCGTTTATTAATTTCTCAATGCCGGAAGAAAAATCTCTTTTAAAATTACTATTACCAATCAATTTACCCTGTCCGGAAGATAATTTATAACGTACAATTTCATGCTTACCGGCATTATAAATTATGATGGAGTTATCATCGGTAAAATCAACCTGTACCGTTGTTTGACCACCCTGATATGTTCCTAATGGCAACATGTAGAAATTGCTTTTAATTACTATGGTATTATCTTTTCTGACGGTATATGACTTGAGGGTTTGTTGTAAGTTCAGTTCATAATCATAGGGCATTAAATACTCTTTTTCTATCCGCCATTCCTGCTCCGGTATTTTCTTTGTAGCGGCATGGGTTTTTGCATTGGCTGTCCGGGAAAGCCATGCCAGCCCCTCACCGTTGAGTGTGTCTATATCCACATACTTTCTTCCCCGCAAAAAGTTGTACTTAATGTACTTGATTACATTTTCAATTTTCCCTTTACTGGGCGGGTCTGCTTTGCGGCAAAAATGTAATTTAAATTTTCTGTATTGGGTATATTGCCGGAACTGTTCAGTCAACACCAAATCCCCTTTGTTTTCGCTCACAAGCATAAGCTTATCCTGATCATAAACCACTTCGTAGGGAATGCCCATAAAATGCTGTAAGCATCTCTCATGAGCATCTATGGCTGAGAGTGTATTGAATGGATGATCGCTGAACCACACATATTTTTGACGAGATCGGGATAGTACCATTGAAAAGAAATAAATTTTCTTTCGTTTGCCATCCTCAGTGGTCATATTATATTCTCCAAAATCAGCTTGTGCCTGTTGGCCATAGGGCAGCTCGGCAACTTGTGTGTAATCACGATAATTAAACGGACGAGGTATCCCGTGTTTCTTTCTTAGAGATAATACAAAATTAAATACTGTCTTTTCGTTGACCCGGATCATATCATTAAAATGCTCTTTAAGCCAATCGTGTACCTGTGCCGCAGATGCATCAGGGTATTGCTCTAAGCGGGTTTTAACAAAATCCTGATACTGATCCAGTACTTTCCTCCGCTCAAACTGGTCAGCTTTAAAATCCATATATTCTTCTTCACCCATAGAGAGATATTTTTTAATTGTTCTTCTATCTAATCCCAGTTCCCTGGCTATTTT
>CAINEZ010000085.1 GCA_903847905.1 uncultured Bacteroidota bacterium | reverse complement strand
TATTTTTTAAATAAAAAAAAGAAAGAACATATAAATTCTATAATTATAGTAATAAAAAATAAAATGATACAAGCTAATAAAAATTCCAAAACCAACAAAAAATAAAAAGCATTTAAACTTACCCAAGGTAGCCATACAAAATAAGGATATCCATTGTTAAATATTAAAGTAAGGTAATACTCAATAAAAAAGCTAAAAATAGTTGCACAAAAAATAATTGAAATAATTTTCAAATTTCGAAAGTTTTTCACAAATAGTTTAGATGCAATAAAACCATCAATAATTCCTATAATAATCAATTGTGTAAAATTAAATGAACTCCAAAAACTTAAGTTTAAATAGCTTGCCATTTTAATTTTTTTTAGTTTAAATTATATTTTAATATCAAGGATTAAGGATAATTTAATAATGGAAATGTTGGTGACCAAAAACGTGGATTAGATAAATTATATACTTTAAGCATTTTATTACTTAAGTTAATCTCATATTGTTTAAATGCATTACAACTAGTTGGTAATTTATTTGCCCAGCTAAGCCCGCCAGAATAAGCAGAGTTTTCAGTAAACATTTCAAAATCAGACTTTGAGAACAAATTAGAAAAACCCCTCCAGTAGTGGAAAGCATGAGTTGCTTCATGTCTTAAAACAGCTTCTAAATAAGCCTTACTAACTGTAGTACCATTTGCTATACATATCGTTGTTTTACCATTCCACCAAGACGGATATGTCAAACCATCAGCATTACCGGTACTTGAAACAAAATAACTTCCGGATGGATCATAATTATAACCAAAAGGAGGGGCGATAGTGATTTCTTTAACACCTATTTTACCTTCATATAAATTAAGGTTATCCTTTGCAAATTGTTCTACATATTCTTCCCCTTGCATTGGCTGTGCATCACAGATCGTGCTTTGATCCATGTGTTTTATAATAGATCTTGAATCAAGTGCTTTAATAGCTCCTCCAACACCTCCAATTCCAGCACCTTTTAATGTGTTTTTCCAAAGATCATTAAAACCAGCTCCAATACCATTACTAAAACTAACGCCATTAGACCATGAGGTTACTGCATTACTTGCAAAACTCCCAGCGCCAGCACTGGCTCCACCAATTATTGAACCTCCTAAAAATCCCCCAACTAAATTGGCAGCAGTAAGAGCAGTTCCAACATAAGAACCTACAGCCATACCAGCCACTAATCCTACTTGTTGCGCAGAAGACATTACGCTAGTATTATTAAATAATCTATTCATAACTGCAGAAATAAGAAATCCAACAACCATAGGATTATTTCCGTCGGGGTCAGTGTATTTTAGCGGGTTATTATTACAATATGTATAGCGGTTTAATGATTGGGTAGAGGAAGCATTTTGCACATAAATATCGGGGCTAAACATACGCCCAAGTACGGGATCGTATAGCCTGCCGTTCATGTTAATTATTGCAAACTTGTCAAGATGTTCGTGCCCTGTGTATCCGCGGGTTATTAGTGCAGGTAGTGTAATGCCGCTGTAACTCCAGTTAGTTGGTTTTCTTCTTCTTCCCCAAGCATCATAGCTGAATTCCTCTACCATTACACCGCTTTGGTTATACAAGCCCATTATTGAGCCGAGATGGTCTTTTGCAACCCAGTAAAGTGTTCCTGTTCCATTTACTACATGGTATATTGCAGCCAAGCCATCGCCGCCCGATATGTAATTCCAATCGGTAGTTACGCTTCCTGCTATTTCGCGTTCAAAACCGGCAGTATAGTATTTTGTAGAGGTTAAAGAATTATTAATTTTTGTTTCCATTTTCTTGCGCTGCTGATCAACACCATAAGAAAAGTACAAATCGGAAGTATTGGTTTCCTCGCCTATGTGCGAAATTTTATTGAACGCATTATAATCGGTAGTTTGTATTAAACTGCTAATATTTCCAACGCTATTTTCAATTTTTTCAATAGCATTTGGATGGGTTGAAGAATAAGCATAATGGTTATTTACTGCCAGCACATCCGATTTAAAATCAATATTTCCGTTGGGCAAATAGTTTGTGCTACTACCTCCATGAAAAAAAGAAGTTGTTAATAACCTATTCAAATTATCATAGGTAAATGTTTCTACTTTTTGGGCTCTTGTTTTATCCTGTCTTTGCGTTAAGTTACCTGTAGCCGGATCGAAAGTAAATGAATAATCGAAAATAGTTTTGGAAATAGCGCCGGATTTTATTTCTTTAAGGTAACCGCTAACAGGGTAATAATCATAAGTATTTAATATGGTATTGTTAGCTGTTTTAGATAAGGAAATATGTTGCATATAATCCTTATTTATTAACCTCCAGATTGATTTATTATCCGAAGTTTGGTTAACTTGTATAAGATTGCCTATATTATCGTAAGTATTAGTTACGCTATAACCACCGGGATATGTTATTTTAGTGATATTGCCAAAATCGTCGAACGAATAATTTGTAGTAAAATTTGTTCCTGATATTGCTTCTGTAAATTGATAGTTTCTGCCGAGAGCATCGTATTTGAATTGTTGCGAAGAATTTGTATTACTCCCTGTAGCAGCTATTAAAGCAATTTTTCCTTTACCGTTTGTTTCGGTATCATAAGTATAAGTATAAGTTGCATCAGTTGGACAAGTTTTGGTTAAAACTCTTCCAAGTTTATCGTATGTCATTGTATAAACATTGCCCTTCGCATCTGTTTGCGTTTTCAATTCACCATTCGAATAATATTCATAACGCGTTTGTCCTGCATTTGGGTCGGTTAAATACATTTGCCTTCCCCATGCATCATAGATAATAGTTGTTGCTAAACCATTGCTCGTTATTGTTAATGGCTGTTCTAACCCATTATATGTATATTTAATAATACCACCAGGGTCTTCAACCTGAGAAACTAATCCTGTAAGGTCGGTTGTTGTAGTTTTCCATTGATTTGGAGTTACCGATGTATTTGTTTCTGTTACGCTTGTGCCACTAGATACGGGCGTTGTATAACTATATGTTTTTGTGGCAACAGGAGAAATAATACTTGTTAAGCGATTAAAACCATAAGGATCATTGTAAATGTATTCTGTCCATTTTATTGCGCCGGTAGGGTCTAAATAAGATGTTTTCCAGAGTTGTCCTTTAGTGTTGTAAATATTATCACTATAAATTACTAAGTTGGGATACCCTTGGGTTTGCTTGCGCAATGAACGACCTAGTATGTCTTTATATTCCATAACATAAGGACTTCCATTACCTTCGGTTTTTGTATAATATAATGAATTTGCCGGACCTTGTCCGTTAGCCCAATTTATTGTGGTTGTTATTTTTTTACCGGTTGGTAAAGTAGTTTCTTTTATTCTGCCAAAACCATCGAAGGTATTAGTAGTAATCAAACCATTTTCATCTTTGCTCCAAATTTTATTTCCAAATTTAGGTTCGTATAATGCCTCATTTATATGTCCTAAAGGATTGGTTATTTTTGTTACAAATCGTTTTTTTGCATCATATCCCATATAAACTATTCTGCTTTGAGAATTAGCAAGAGTTATAATCCTGGTAATCACTCCATAATTAGCATCGGGGAGATATGAAGTCAAAACATTATAATCTGCATCTTTCTCTGATAATAGTATTCCTTTGTTTAAATCCCAAGTATATGTATAAGCTCTTGAAATAATAGAAGTACCACGTGTGTTTGTAATATTTTTATTTTGATATTTGTTTTTAACTATTCCACCATTACCTGCAGATATATAATTGGAATATGTTTCTGTTTTCCTTGCAGTAGTTGAAGCCCCTATTATGTTTGTCTCAATTTTTGTTATATTTCCTTCGTTCTCGGCATATGTATAACTAGTAGTAGTGTGTATTCCTGTAATGGAATTTTGTGTTTGTTCAAAACTCGTATAAGGAAAAATTCGATGGTAGCTGCCAAAATCTTTAACATTGTTTGTGTATATAGTTGTGCTTATCGGATTCCCACTGGCATTCAGGCTTTCTTTTTTCCACAGGTAAACATTGCAGTAATCAGGTAATAGGTTGTTATAATTAAAGGTTAAAATATCTGTACCCAAAACAATAGCATCTTGAGTAAATTTAGTTTGAGTAAATTTCAAAAACCCTAATAACCCCAAACCTTTATAATGAATTCTTAACCCTTCGTATTTATAAGATGTAGTGAAAATTCCACCTAAACCATTATCAGTAGTTACTGATGAAACTGCAACAAATGGATGTTGAATACATAATACAACGTTTTCACCCACAGAAGTAGGAGTTTTTTTGTAAAAAGGATCTGAAGGATTAGAGTTATCGGTTAATAGCTTATAATTAATATTTGTTTTGAAATTTAATCCATCAGCAATTTTTGTAGTTAATAATTCTTGCCCGTTTTGATCGAAAGAAAAAGTATATATGGGATCATAAATTGAAATGAGATGTAACTCGTCCAATTTTCCGTCTCCGTTATAATCTCCCGACACAGGCACGTGGCTTGGGTAATTTGGATCCAAACCTATATTTTGGTTGAAAGTATATGATGAATTAACAAATGAACTACCATTACAATAATACATTCTAATTTTTGTTGTTGTCGCATCATCATACGCTAAAAAAATATCAGTTTTTGCATCGCCATTATAATCTCCTACTTTAATTATTGCATTATAAGCGCCTACTTTAATATTATGGTTTGCATCAACAAAAATAGATTCATTAAAATTAAATGAATTAAGAATAAATCCACTATTTCCATTTGAAGAAGCGATATCCCATATTGAACTTTGAGGACCTTCATTAATTAAAAAATCTGTTTTCCCATCGCCATTAAAATCACCCGGATAGAATGTATGGTACTTGGTTGGAAAACCTGCGGAACATAATATAGTTGATGTAATTGGATATGAAGTTGGATCAAAACCGGAAGGGTTTGTTGGTTCAGTAGGAGTTGAAAATGTAAATATATTTGTAGTACAATTGGAAACTATCATTAAATCGTTTTTCCCATCACCATTGTAATCAATTGGTAATACATCATCACCTGTTAAATTATAACTGGAATTAATATTAATTAAATAAGGTGATACCTGATACACACCGCAATAATGTTTTGGTGAATACATAAAAGCTTTATAAGTTACGGAATTACTTAATATAGTAATAAAATCAGTTGCCCCGTCACCATCGTAATCGCCTAGAGTTAGAAAAACTTCCTGATTATATGGCCATAATATATTATAATCACTATATGGTATAAAAGTTGGTAAGTCTGGATCAGTAGCAAAAGAAGTACCCAACGATAAATATAAGTGTATTTTATCTAATCTGGTATATGAGCCATCCCAATGTGTTTGCGCGACTATAAAATCGCTCATCCCATCTCCATTATAATCTCCACATGTATAGCTTAAAGAATTTTTATTTTTTTTACCTCCAACTATTTTAAAGCACATACTTGAAGGAAATGCTTCTTGTACTGTTTGTGAATAGCTGCCATTTTTATTATTCAAATAAAGTTTGTAACCACTATGATATTTAATACCATGGAGATCATAATAAAATGTAGCAGCTAATATATCTGAATATCCGTCACCATTAAAATCACCAGAAAAAAAATCGTTAAAGATTGGATCAATACCTGTTATTTCTGATGGCTCAAAGCCTGCACCTGCATTACCTTGCCCAATTGCAATTGAATTAAATGTACTTCCGTCGCTTCCGGTTTCTTTTATTTCATTTAATACGGAATATAAATTATTTACATCTTTTGTATATTCTAAATTATAAGTTTTTACCAAACCACTTTCACTGAAGGTTTTTATTATTCTAAGTATAGCATCATTCTGCAATTTATAACCTGCTATGTAAATATTATTAATATCAGTTCGGGTTTCGTAATAAAAGCTTATTGAATTATATGGAGCTGAACCGGTATTTGTGTTTCCTGTATATTCTATCTTTTCAATCCAAAATTCATTTTTTGAATAATCTTTATGATAATAATACCTCATGTAGTTTCCACTTCTGTCAGAAACTTCGCTGAGCATCCATGCCAGAACAGGACCAGTTGTACCTCCCATTTCAATTCTTGAACCACCTAAATTATCTTTTGTAATTCCATAGTTTAAAATTTCCCCGTCTTTTGTTAAAACTTCAAAATAACTTTTTCCATTCAAATCATTTTTAAAAGAAATTTGTGAGAATGTTTCATTTTGAGTATAATAAACCGAACCTATTACACCATAAGTTCCGCTTTTTAATACAAGCCTGTTTCCATCCAAAGCAAATTTATCATCGCCAGAAAAATCAACACCTTTAACTTTTCCTTCGTTATATAAATCTTGCCCTACTCTTGTAATAGATGATAGTCCAGATAAATTCCAGCCATAACCTAATAAACCATTCCCCGATTGGCTATTATACGATATCGTAATACTTGGTTGCATCCCCATTGTACCTGGCGGTATAGCAATAGGAACAGAATAATTTGCAGCGCCGGTTTGCTCGGTAATGCTATAAGCCCCGTTAGTTGTTCCTACAGGTAAACCGGTATCAAGAGTTCTGGTAGCCGGATCAACTTGGGTTTGATATGTTATTTGCTGAGAGTATAAAAACTCTGAACAAATGACAATACTTATTACTATGATGGATTTCAAATATAGTTTATTCATAAAAAATCACTATTATCCGACTAAATTACAAAATTAAACAAACCCCCGTTAAATCCTCAGTAAAATCAATGTATCTATCTCAATTTTATTTTAGCACCCCTATTGTTTTTTATCAAAATATACAAAGCTGACCTGCTGGCGGCGGT
>CAINEZ010000084.1 GCA_903847905.1 uncultured Bacteroidota bacterium | reverse complement strand
TTTTTTCCTTAAAGGCATTACTCAGATTAATAATCCAAAGCAAACCAATCAATCGGGCGGAGATATTTTAGCCGATGTCCCATGGCGAATGAAAAAGACTGATGTTTCAGGGAACCTTAATAGAATACCTGTTCACGTTTTTATAAAAGATGCAGATGGAGTTGGGAGTAATGTTGAACTTATTTACTTGAACATTTATATTAAAAATGCTACTGATACATCATTCGGAGACCCTATTGTTTTCAATACATACAGCGATAGCGCCTTTCTTTCTCTTTTTTCTTCAAAATCAGTTACCGATTCAGCATTAGATATTCAATCATTCGATGCAAGCCTTCCTGTTAAGGATACAAATTATACAATTCAATTTACAGTCAATAATTGTATATGGCCTTATGATTGCAAATATGTTGACATCACACATAAGTTTTGGTATTTTACAATTGGTATTCCTCCCGAAAAACTGTTAGGATTTGATGATATTATAGATATTAAAGTTTCTTTTACGCTCAACTGGTCAGCAGATATAGTAAGTTATCTGAGAGTATTCAGATACGATAATGATTTTCCGAAATTGTCAGGATGGTATCGCGGCGATACGCATTATCACACTATGTACACAAACAGTATTGTCGAATTTGGATTACCATTAGATGCCACTAAAAAAACAGCAAAAGTTATCGGACTTGATTGGTTAACTTCTTCAAATCATTCTTGCGATTACGATAATTATGGTACAAGTATGCAAAACAACTGGAGCAAGGAAAAAACTGAAATACAAACTTTGAATATTCAAGACAGCTCTATGATTTTTATACACAGCCTTGAAGCATCAGGTAAAAATAGTGCGGGAAATGTTGTTCATTTGCTTTGTTACCCGCCGAGTTCATTGCCTTATTCCTTACCCCTTCTTGGCGATGGACATGGTGATATGACATCGACTTCAGTAACAATCGATAATTTTCTTGATTCACTATCTATAAATGGTGGTTTTGCATATGCCGCACATCCTTTTGCCGGAGGCGATAAATTTACTTTTTTAGTTGATGGAGGAATATGGAATGTCGGCGATACTAGTTTCCTTTCAAACGGTTCTCAGATTCAGGGAAATGATGTAGTGATATGTAATGACAATTCTTACGCTTCAGATTTATATTCTTTAAATAGCGGACAAGAACTTTTTAAAAGTAAAATTAAAGGCGGAGAAATATGGAATTACAAGAATTCTCTTACAACAACAGATGAATTTATGAACCCATGGAATGTTATGTACGATAATGGAGTTACAGCGTTTACTCTCTATGATTCAGCTAGTACATTATCTCATTATAATCGTTTTTTACAAGGGTTAGAAGTATCAAAATTTCTGAATAAAAAAGGATTGATAATGAAAAACAGTAATAATAACTTAATAAATTACAAATTTTTTATTACAGCAGGAAGTGATGCTCATGGAGATTTCAATTATTCTAATACCAGTTTTTATTTAGGTCTTACATCAGATATTAACGACGCAGCAATAGGAAAACCGTCAACGCTTGTTTACTGCCCCTCAGGAATGGGGAATGCAGGAAGTAATGTGTTGAATTCACTCGAAAATGGTAACGTAATTATTTCTGACGGACCATTAGTTTCAATAGGAATTAGTACCGACGGTAACAATAATACCCCTGAATATATCATAGGGCAAGAAGCGTTACCTAGTATCGCGGAATATGCGAATGCAAAACTATTAATAAATCTTGCAAACACTCCTGAATTTGGATATTATGACGATCTTAAAATAATTGTAGGAACTCAGAATGGCGAATATGCTTTAGTTTTACCTGTTGATTCTGCTCTATTAAACCTTACTTATGTTTATAATCTTGATTCTATTTTGCAACAAGCTCTTGCTGGAGATAGTATTCAAAAAAACGAATACTTTTATTTGCGTGCTGAAATATCTACATTTAAAAATTATTATCCATTAGAGTCAATTTATAAAAAACCTTACGATTTTTTTTACTGTTTTACCAATCCTATATGGTTAAAAAAACCTTCAGCATTATTTATCAATGAAAATGATATAAGTCATTTAGTATGCAATGTATATCCAAATCCATTTATAAATTCAATCCAAATTCATTTGAATAATATTAATAACTCTTATGTAAAAGTAGATTTATATAATGTATTTGGCTCAATTGTTCAAACAAAGAATATCGGAAGCATTGAAAAGGGCGGAGATTATTTTTTAAATACAATGAATTTACAGGAAGGGGTTTATTTATTAAAAGTTAACACCGGAAATAAAATTTTAAATTTTAAATTAATTAAAACCTCTTATGGTAAAACAGAATAATAATGAATATTATAAGCGTAGTTTTAAATGTAAACAAATCAAAAGAATTGATGTCTTGAAAACATTGAACGAAAGTTGTTAATACTAGTTTGTTTTTATGTTGAGTCCATCCTGTCGGCAGGTTGTTGAAATATTAGTTTTTTTCATAGAAATATATTTCACTTCCTGCCTTTGGCAGGCATGGCAAGTATTTATAAAAATTGAGCCTGTTTAAAATATTTCTTTAGATGTATTTTATATAATATTTATGAAGCATTTTATTATAAAAATAAAAAATAAAAATCTCACAATAGTATTAATAATATTAT
>CAINEZ010000083.1 GCA_903847905.1 uncultured Bacteroidota bacterium | reverse complement strand
GCAGATGCTGAAAAAGAATTTATGGGCTTGATGACTTTCCCGGGTAATCGTCCGTATTTGAAAGATGTTGTTGTTGCAAAAAATTATTTAGATGAAAATGGACTTCGGTCTCTTGGACAAATAGTTTCAGGATATTTGGATTTTGCTGAACGTCAAGCTGAACGTGAACAGACAATGACAATGAAAGATTGGGCTGAACATTTGGATAGAATTTTAACAATGAGCGGTGAAAATTTGTTAGTCGGAGCAGGTTCAATCAGCCACGAAAAAGCAATAGAAAAAGCAACTACAGAGTATAAAAAATATCAACAAAAAACATTAAGCGAAGCAGAAAAAAACTATTTGGAGAGTTTGAAAGTATTAGAAAAAAAAATCAAACAGAAAAGGAAAGTTTGTTATAATAGCAAAAATTGACAGAAATACAGACGGCAACAAGACCCGCCAGTTACTAAAAGGCTGCTGTTTTCAGTGGCGGCGCAGCACTTGTAGAACAGTAAAGTAATAATAAAAGGACAATACTTCGTGGAAAATTTAGTAAGTAAAATCGCCACCGAAAAGCAGCAGCCGAAACGTCGTCGTCAGCATGCCAGAAGAAATAAGGTGTTTTGTTTTTAGTATATAGACGAGCAGTCTATAAAAATTGAATATTTGAAGTTGAAAAATTAAAATATTAACTTTTTTAAAATTTATAAATTGAAAAAACGAATAGCAATATTAGGATCAACAGGGTCTATAGGTACACAGGCGCTCGAAGTTATCAGGCATAATCCTGAACATTTTTCTGCAGAAGTTATAA
This sequence comes from uncultured Bacteroidota bacterium, assembly GCA_903847905.1. Taxonomy (GTDB): domain Bacteria; phylum Bacteroidota; class Bacteroidia; order Bacteroidales; family CG2-30-32-10; genus CAINEZ01. The sequence continues at coordinate 10,617 of CAINEZ010000083.1, read as the reverse complement.
CCGCCCAGAAAAATGCAGATCTTTTAATTGAACAGGCTCTTGAGTTTAAACCGGATACTGTTGTTATTGTTGATGAACAAAAATATCCGAAAGTTAAAGAGGCGCTTGAACCGCATCATATAAAGGTTTATGCTGGGGCAGATGCATTATCGCAAATTGTCGAATTAGATAATATTGATATAGTTCTTACAGCCCTTGTAGGCTTTGCAGGACTAAAGCCAACTTTAAAAGCCATTGAAGTCGGAAAACAGATCGCTCTTGCAAACAAAGAAACACTTGTAGTTGCCGGAGACCTTATTACTGAAGCAGCAAAAGAAAAAGGTGTAAATATTTATCCTGTAGATTCAGAACATTCGGCAATTTTCCAATGTCTTAACGGTGAGTTTAACAACTCTGTTGAGAAAATCTATCTTACTGCATCAGGCGGACCTTTTAGAGGGAAATCACTGAGTGAAATAAAAAATGTTACAAAAGAAGAAGCGCTGAATCATCCTATATGGAATATGGGATCTAAGATTACTATTGATTCCGCAACCCTTATGAACAAAGGACTTGAGGTTATAGAAGCGCGCTGGCTTTTCGGATTAAAAGCAGAGCAGATTGATGTAATTATACACCCGCAATCAATTATTCATTCCATTGTTCAGTTTACCGATGGCAGCATGAAAGCTCAGATGGGGCTGCCGGATATGAAATTGCCGATACAATACGCATTAGGATATCCTGTAAGATTGAACTCGGATTTTAAACGCTTTAATTTTTTGGATTATCCTCAACTTACTTTTGAACAACCCGACAAGAAGGTATTCAGGAATCTTTCACTTGCTTATGAAGCATTAAAAAAAGGCGGGAATATGCCTTGCATAATGAATGCTGCAAATGAAATTGTTGTTAAAGCTTTTCTTGAAGGAAATATTTTGTTTTATGAAATGCCGGCTGTAATTGAGCGTTGCATGGAAAAGATGCAATTTATAGGTAAGCCAACCCTTGATGATTATATCGCTACCGATAAGGAAACACGGGCATTTGCGGAAAGTATTTTATAATATAATAAATACCTGGAATTTGGCAAACCAGAAATTATTTGGTTATTAGTTTATAGGTTTGTTAGTTGTGGTTTATTGGTTATTAATCGGCCACAGGCGGATTTTTATTAACTGCTTATCCACTTCTTGCAAGTAAAAAAACATCAGTACATATTATCGCATTTAAAATTTTTATATTTTACCACATATCATAGAAACACATAGGTTGCACATAGATTTGCTCTTTATTTACACCGGTAATTGTAAATTAAACTATGTGTTTTACTATGTATCTACTGTGTCTATATGGTAAAAGAATATGCAGAATAATTAAAAAACATACGTAAACTTGTTTAAAGGGGATAAGCAGTTTTTATTATTATCATTCCGCTAAAATAATTGTTTATTCACAGCCTTTGGGGGGAGGAAACCAAAACTATAAACTGACTAACTAAAACCAAGAAACGAATTAACCAAAAACTAAAAAAATAGTAACTTTCTATTCGTTTTTATAGAATTTATTTAAAAAACTTTTCACTTTAATTCTTTAGTGCATACTATTAATCAAAGAATATACATTTATACTTTTTGCACATTACGAAATAAATTGCTTGCTTTGTAGTTTATTAATGAAAAATATATAAATGGAAATACTTGTAAAAGCAGCTCAATTAATAATGAGTTTGTCCATACTTGTGATACTTCACGAGTGCGGGCATTTTATACCTGCAAAACTTTTCAAAACCCGGGTTGAGAAATTTTTTCTCTTTTTTGATGCATGGTTCTCTATTGTAAAATTCAGAAACATTGACGGGAAATGGCGTGTATGGTTTTTCGCTAAAAACAAAACCGGTTCTGAAACCGAAACTAAAAAAACTGAAATTGGTGTTGGCTGGCTACCTCTTGGCGGATACGTGAAAATATCCGGTATGATTGATGAATCTATGGATAAGGAGCAATTGAAACAGCCTGCTCAACCATGGGAATTCCGCTCCAAACCTGCATGGCAGAGGCTTATTATTATGCTTGGCGGTGTTACTGTAAATGTTCTTCTTGCAATTGTTATTTATATTGTAATGTTAGCAGCATGGGGAGAAGAATATTTGCCTACAAAAAATGTGAAGTATGGCATAGTTTGCGATTCACTTGCCATGGAAATGGGACTGAAAAACGGAGATAAAATTCTTTCTGTTGACAACAAAGAAGTTGAAGATTTTCAAAAAATTCCTGCCGAAATAATTCTCGATCAAGCAAAAACAATTCAGGTTTTAAGGAACGAAAAACAAGAAAATATTGCAATTCCAGATGGATTCTTAGGAAAACTAATAAATCATAAGTCGCCTGATTTTATAGGTATTCGTGTGCCTTTTGAAGTGGAGGAGTTTGCAAAAACATCACCTGCTAAGAATGCGGGCATAAAAGCCGACGATAAAATTATCGGGGTCGACGGAAAGTGGATCAATTATTATGATGAGTATAAATCAGTAATAACTGCTTATAAAGGAAAGACCGTTAAAATTGCCGTACAGCGTGGCAAGGACACACTCCAGCTTCCGGTAAATGTTTCTTCTGAAGGATTGATTGGAATAATGCAAAAAGCAAATGACTTGACAAAGTATTTCACATTAAAGAAACATGAATATTCAATTCTACAGGCAATCCCTGCCGGCGCAGTAAAGGCATATAAAGAATGTGGGAATTATCTAAGATCGCTTAAACTTTTATTTTCGCCCGATACAAAAGCGTATGAATCAATAGGCGGATTTATTACTATAGGTAAAATTTTCCCTTCCGAATGGGACTGGATGGCTTTCTGGAAACTTACTGCTTTACTTTCTATAATTCTTGCTATAATGAATGTGCTGCCAATTCCTGCTTTGGACGGAGGACATGTTCTTTTTCTTTTATATGAAATCATCGCAAGAAGAAAACCAAGTGAAAAATTTATGGAATATGCTCAATATGCCGGCATGATATTCCTGCTTGGATTGCTTTTGCTTGCTAACGGGAATGATGTGGTGAAACTTTTCAAGTAATAATATCACTTTTATTCAATTAAAAACAGGACACTGATGACATATGTGCGGAATAATAAAAGAAGAATAAAATATGAGTAAGGTATTGGGATATATGGTATAGAGGAAATTCATATCCCTTTTGCCTTATCCCTTATTCCTTTATACCTTTCAAAAATAAAATGTATAAATTTAAGCACTTCAAAGTATAATATCTTGCATTTATTAATTACTGAACTTGAAAAGCGTAAAAAGAATATTTTTTTTTGTTTTTTTTCTGCTTCCATTCATTGGCGGAGCGCAGCAGCTAAGTAATTACCGCTCCTTAAAGATAACAGTACATTCGGATACAATCTCCCTTGATTCCCTCAGTATCATTCAGGGATCGCTTATTGTAAGAGATAGCGCAGGCAATAGAATTGACAGTTCTTATTTTACTGTAAATTATCCTGAAGCTAAAATTTATCTGAAAACAGGACATTCCGTACAGTATAAAACATTATTCGCTTCTTATAAAGTATTCCCTTATAATTTTTCGCAATCCTTTAAAAATAAAGATATAAAGCTTATAGAACCTGATGAAAAAGGGAACTATAATCCTTTTGTTTTTACTTATGAAAACAAGCCGCTTGATATTTTTAAATTCGGGGGGTTGAACAAGAACGGAAGTATTTCAAGAGGAGTATCGTTTGGTAACAGTCAGGACGTGGTAGTAAATTCAAGTTTTAATTTACAACTATCCGGAAAATTAAGTAATGATGTTGATATACTTGCTGCGATAACGGATAATAATGTTCCTGTGCAGCCTGACGGAAACACCCAGCAAATACAGGATTTTGACAAGGTATTCATCCAGTTATCATCTAAAAGCACAACATTGGTTGCCGGTGATTTTGAACTTACAAGACCTGAAAGTTATTTTCTAAATTTTTATAAAAAAGCCCAGGGCGGCAATTTTTCCACTTCTTTTCTGACTTCTGAGAAAAAAAAGAAAAAAGATAAAATGACGATCAAAGCTGCCGCCGCAATTTCGAAAGGCAAATATGCAAAAAACACTTTTTCCGGCACCGAAGGGAATCAGGGACCTTATAAACTTACCGGTGCTGAGAATGAAACTTTTATTATTGTTCTTTCGGGTACAGAAAAAATTTACATCAATGGAGAGATGATGAATAGAGGGCAGGAAAATGATTACGTAATTGACTACAATACCGCTGAAATAACTTTTACTGCAAAACGCCTTATAACAAAGGATAGCCGAATTACGGTTGAATTTGAATATTCAGATAAAAATTATGCGCGTTCGCTTTTTTATACCGGAACAGATTATACTTCGGATAAACTAACTATGCATTTTAACTTCTATTCGGAGCAGGACATAAAAAATCAACCGGTACAACAGCAGTTGAGCGACAAGGAAAAACTATTATTAGCGCAGGTTGGCGATAGCCTCGATCAGGCTGTTGTTCCTTATGTTGACAGCGTAGCTTATACAAACGACAATGTATTGTATAAAAAAATTGATTCTAATGGTTATAGCCCCGTTTATGTTTATTGCACTAATCCCGACAGCGCTCATTACAGGCTGGGGTTTACCAATGTCGGCATAAACAAAGGCAATTATGTTCAAATACAAAGTTCTGCCAACGGTCGTGTTTTTCAGTGGAAAGAGCCAATAGGCGGCGTTAAACAAGGAAACTACGAACCTATTGTTCAGCTTGTAGCTCCCAAGAAAAAACAAATGTTCGCTTTATCTACAGAATATTCTATTTCAAAAAGGACAAAAGCTTCTGTTGAATTTGCATTAAGTAATAATGATATAAATCTTTTTTCTTCTCTCGGTAGCAGCGATGATATTGGCTATGCGCTAAAAGCACATGTAATAAACACCTTACCTCTCAATAAAAAAGATAGCGCAGGATGGTCTTTAATTTCTGAAGTAAGTCATGAATACATTGATAAATTTTTCTCTCCTATAGAACGTTACCGCGATGTGGAGTTTGAGCGCGACTGGAACCTTGCGCAAATAAGAGAAAATACTGAAGAAAATATTTCGACGATTAAACTTTCGCTTTCCGATAAAAAGAATAATTACACTTCTTATCAGTTTCGTTCATTTTTTGCAGGATCGCAGTATAATGGCTTGCAGAATATATTGAACGGGAATCTTCAGAAAAAAGGTTTCCTTTTAACTTTTAACGGAAGCTTTCTTACATCTCAAGACCTAATTAATTCTTCACAATTTATTCGTAGTAATGCAGATCTTTCCAAAAAATTTAAATGGTTAATTGTCGGCGCAAAAGAAGAACAGGAGCACAATACATTTTATAAATTAAATACAGATACATTACAAAAAAATAGTTTTTCGTATCATGAACTTGAAGGATATATAAGTAATCCGGATACTGCTAAAAATAAATACACGGTTTTTTATAAAAAAAGACTCGATTACTTGCCTAACCTGCCTACCGGACAGGCAGGCGGACAGGCAGGTTTGCCCTTTAACAATTCTCTTAATCTCGCTACTACGGCTCAAAGCGTTGGCGTTAATTTTGAAATGCTAAAAAGTACAAATAATAAACTTACTATTTATAACACATATAGAAACCTGGAAATAAACAATGCATCGCTTACTGATCAAAAGAAAGACAATTCATTAGTTAGCAGATTGGAATATTATCTTAAAGCTTTTAAGGGGGTGATTACTTCAAATACATATTATGAAATAGGTTCAGGGCTGGAAGTTAAGAAAGAATTTTCATATCTTGAAGTATCACAGGGGCAGGGTGTTTATTCATGGACAGACTATAATGGCGATGGGGTAAAACAACTCAACGAGTTTGATATTGCCGCTTTTAAAGATCAGGCAAATTATATTCGTGTTTACACGCCAACCAATCAATATGTAAAAACATATACGAATGAGTTTAGCGAGGCGCTTAACCTGAACCCTGCTATTTCATGGAGTTCCGAAAAAGGAATAAAGAAATTTTTATCGCGTTTTTCAAATCAGGCAACTTATCGTATTGATCATAAAAATTCGGAAGATGATGCCTTTAAGGCGTATAACCCTTTCCTTAACGAGATCAATGATACGACTCTTATTTCAGTTACATCTGCTTTTCGCAATACTTTTTATTTTAACAGGAGCAGTTCGAAATTTGGCTTCGATCTTAATTACCAGGATAACCGTAACAAGACTCTTCTTGTGAATGGTTTTGATTCGCGCACAACAAATGCAAAAGGTGTAAATATAAAATGGAATATCAGCAGGAAATTTTCACTCACATCAAAATATAATATGGGCGAAAAAACAAGCGTTTCCGACTATTTTAATACACGCAATTACGATATTCAATATTCTGAAACAGAGCCGGAGTTTAGTTTCCAGCCAAATGTTTCTTTTAGAGTCAGTCTGAATTATAAATATTCTGATAAAAAAAATCAAAACATAACCGGGGAAAAAGCATTCCTTAATAACGCAGGAATTGATATTAAATATAATGTGCTTTCAAAAGGAAGTTTATTATTTAAGGTAACATATATTAAAATAAAATACAACAGCATCGAAAACACGCCAGTTGCCTACGAAATGCTCGAAGGGCTGAAAGCCGGTAATAACGCTACATGGAGCGTGTCATATCAACGAAACCTTTCGGGTAATTTACAATTAACCCTAAATTATGAAGGACGGAAATCGCAAAATGTAAATATGGTTCATGTGGGAAGCGTACAATTAAGAGCGTATTTTTGATAAGCGACGTTTTTTAGTAAATATTAACCCATGGTGCTATTAATATATAAAAGATTGACTGTGATACCGATACGCAATATGTAATAGTCCAAAAATGCAGGACTAAACATATTGTCTATCGGCATTTACCACTGCATAATTATGAACTTATCCTTTGGACAATTTCATAATAAGCATTGGTATAAGACTGAGTTTGTCATATTTCGACAAGGCTTCGATTAGCCTTCGATAAACTCAGGCTGACATTGCTCAGCCTGACATTGCTCAGCCTGACATTGCTCAACATGACACTTTATTATTAATCAGCTACAATTTCAATAGCACAAGGCGTTAAATATTATTTTGATATACTGGAAATTATTAATATATCTTTGCATTTCAAAATTAAAAAAATCAATTATTAATAAATTTAATCATTATGAAAAAGACACTACTCGCATTGTTTATTAGCTTACTTAGCGGTTTGGCATTTTCCCAAACTATGATAAACGAATCCTTTAACGGAACAACTTTCCCTCCGACAGGGTGGACGAATTTAGAAGTACCCACACCCTCAACCAATGTTTGGGACAGGGTAACTTCGGGGTCTGATCCTACATGTAATACTCATTCGGGAGCGGGAATGGCAAGATATTACGCTTATAATTATGCCAATGGTAAATCAGCAATCCTGGCAACACCGGTAATTGATTTATCAGGTTTAGGTTTAAATGTAGTTAGAATATCTTTCTGGATGTATAGAGATAATGCATGGGCTACGAATTATGATAGTCTTGATGTTTATATCGGAACAAGTTTGACAAATGGAATGCATCTTGGAAAAATTAACCGCAACAGAGGGCTGGAGCCAACAGAAAGCGCAGACGGATGGTATAACTATTCTTTCGATATTCCTTCATCTTTTAATGGCGCATCAAATTATGTGGTATTCAAAGCGACTTCGGGTTATGGTAATAATATTTTTATTGATGATATATTAATACAAGTACCTCCGGCTAATGATGCCGGTGTTACGGCAATAACTACGCCTAATACTCCTGTAAGTATTGGCACTTCAGCTGTTACAGCAACTATAAAAAATTTAGGCTCCGCTGCTTTAACAACAGCAACAATAGCATGGTCGGTAAATGGAATTCTTCAGGCGCCTTACACATGGAATGGAAGTTTAGCTTCATCTGCCACAAGCAGTCCGGTTTCGATAGGCAATTATAATTTTGCCACAACCGGATTATTTACTATAAAATCATGGACGGAAAACCCTAATGGAAGCGCTGATAGCGATAATACCAACGATACAACTACAAAAGTAGTTTATGTACAAAATTATACCGCTTTGCCTTTTTCTGAAAATTTTGATGGAACATGGATTAATAAACTTGATACAAATGACGTACCTTCATTATTTTGGATAAATACCCCAGCAACAGGAAATCAATCATGGAGAAGAAATGATGAAGGAACTACCGCTGGATGGGCTAGTACTTACGGTAGTTACACTCCTGCCGGCGAAGGCGGAACTATTCATTCTGCGCGTTTTCACACTTTTGACGTTTCAGAAGGCGAAGCTGGTATTTTAGACGCTTACCTGGATTTTTCAGCTACGGGTGAAAAACAATTAAAATTCTGGTTTATTAATACCGGCGGTTCAGATAGTCTTAAAGTTCTTCTTTCTACTGACGGTGGCAGTAATTTTGCGCCTCAGGCTGAATACACGAATGCTTCAACCTGGCAGCTTAAACAATTATCTCTTGGCGCATCAACTTCTTCAACGGTTATTGTTCGCTTTATGGCAATTTCCGATGAAGGGGGTTCGGATATTGGCATAGATGGCGTTCAGGTTTCAATATTGCAACCTACCGACGTTGGCGTTAATAGTGTAACTAATCCTTTAAGCAAGCTTTGCGGTTTGGTTTCCGATTCTGTAAATGTAATAGTTTCTAATAATGGAACATCTTCTCAATCTAATATTCCCGTTGTTGTAAATATTACAACACCTACCGGTAATTTAGTTTTAAATGATACATTAGTGGGACCCCTTGCATCACTGGCGACCGATACTTTGTTTGTTGGCTTTTTAAATACTGTTACCCCCGGTAATTATACTTTTAAAGCATTTACAAATCTTACAGGCGATAATGTTCATTCTAATGACACATCCAGCACTTCCATTACCATAAATGTTCCTGTGTATCCTTATGTTGAAAATTTTGAGTTAAGCACAGCATTGACAAATTGGACTACAAATATGTATAGAAGCAGTGGACATGGAAATTCCTCGTATGTTTTATATAAAAATCTTTATACAGGACATTTACTTGCTAATGCAACTTCAAAAAATAAAATAGGTTCTATTACAAGCAACTCATTCCTTTCTTTCGATTACAGATACACTAACTATGATTCAGGAACGGCATACACTTTGGGGCTTGATTCATTGATTGCTCAAGTTTCTGATGATTGTGGCGCTACATTTACAACAATTTATGTAATTGATTCTACAAATCACGTTACTTCTGCTAATATGCGAACCGTTTCTGCTTCTTTAAGCGCTTATGCAGGCGATGATATACTTGTTAAATTTATTGCCAAAAGGGGAACTACCGGAGATTATTATATAGACATTGATAATATTAACGTATTTGATAGTACTACTGTGGGTGTAAATGAATATTTGAACAATCCCGATATCAATATTTTCCCTAACCCGACTAACGGTATTACCAATATTGTAATTAGCGGAATAAGCAACGCTAACCTTGCAATTTATTCAATACAGGGGCAGATGGTTTATACTGAAAAGCTAAATGCTGCAACCAACAGCAAACAACTATACCTGTCGTATCTTCCTAAAGGTATCTACATGATCAGGATATCTGACGAAAAGAACAACATTTTCAGGAAGTTGATATTACAATAAATTTACAAAAAAACCATATATAATCTTTTAGGGGTTAATCCCCATGATACCTCGCCGCTTTGCGGCGGGGTATTTCATTTAATACTATTTGTAAAATTTCATTTATTATGTTTTTTTATTAATCCATGCTGGCTGGTGTGAAAAATATTATGAAAAAATTTTATATTTGCGACACAAATTCAAAAAATCACAATCAACAACTAATTCAGATAAAATTGCAATAATAAAATAATATCGCAAACAAAAACTGAATCGGAATTGCTTTTTCCCAACTTCTATAAAGAGCGTCAAACTTCAATTAGCAACAATTTATAAAATATGAGAATTAAATTTTTATTTATTATTTTATGTTTCATCGGAAAATGTTATGCTCAGCAAGAACCACAGTTCACAATGTTTTGGAACAACTATTCATTATTTAATCCTGCTGCGACAGGACTTTTTAATAAACATTTTGCATCTGTTAATGGACGGCTTCAATGGGTAAACTTTAATGATGCGCCAAAAACTATGAGTGCTGTTTATGATTTTAAGTGGAATAAAATTAATAGCGGTATAGGAATAAATTACATTTATGACCAATTGGGATTTGAAAAGAACAATAAAATTAATTTAAACTATTCTTATCAATTCGATCTTAAGAAAGACAGGGTATTGAGTGTTGGTACTTCATTTGGATTTTTTAGAAAAAGTATTGATTTTAGTAAATTTATATCTATTGATTCGAACGATCCGTTAATTGATTTTAATACACTACAAAAGGATGACTTTTTTATTATTGATTTTGGATTGATGTTCAAATCCCCACATTTTCTCTTTGGACTAAGCGCTACTCAATTAAATGAACCGGAATCTAAAATATTAAATTTTAAAAATAGCAGGCATTATTATTTTGTATGCTCTTAT
>CAINEZ010000082.1 GCA_903847905.1 uncultured Bacteroidota bacterium | reverse complement strand
TTGCAAATGAAATTTTAAAAGCAACTGAAAAAAGCCAGACATCAACAACTGATATTAAAAATAAAACTATTACAACCACCACCACATCAAAGGAACTTGGGCTTTCTAACGCTGACATTTTACTCTCAAACAGTTTTGCGGCAAATAAAGGCAGGTTCCCATGGCCAACAGAAAAAGGTGTTATTACCAGTTCATTCGGCGTACACCCGCATCCTATTTTAACCGATATTAAAGTAAAGAATAATGGTATTGATATTTCAACCGTAGAGGGCGCTAAAGCCAGAGCTATTTACGATGGAAAAGTTACGGGTGTTGTTTCTATACCCGGAGCAAATAAAGCTGTTATTATAAGGCATGGAGAATATCTTACGGTGTATTCCAACCTTTCTGCGGTTTATGTGAAAACAGGCGATAATATTAAAACAAAACAAAGCATCGGGCTTATATATACCGATAATGATGAATCAAAAACCGAACTGCATTTTGAAGTCTGGTATGGTAAAATTCTTACCGATCCCCTTGGCTGGCTAAGCAAATAACTTACTTATTTTTTTGTTATTTTATATGTTTTTTTGTATTCGTTACCAATTTGTATAAAATACAAACCGGCTTTAATTTCACTTATATCTATTGTTGTTGTTTCGTCCGTTAAACAGCCAGTCAATACCTTCCTGCCGTATGTATCTATTATTATAAAGCTCGCTGTTTTATAATAATTTTTTGCTTTAACATAAATATAATCGTCAGCCGGAGAAGGATAAACAGAGAAAAATGTCATTATATTATTTTCTGAAATTCCTGTAGTATTCACTTGTAACGTTGCCGTTATAGAAGTATCCATACAAGTTCCAACAGTTACAATGCAACGAAAATCATTATTATTAAATGTGGTTACGTTAGAAACTATAAGATTGTTAGAATCTGCGCCGCTAAATTGTCCGCCATTATTGATATTTTGAAAACCCGAACCGGAATTTATTTGCCACTGGTAATAGGCATTAGAGTCGGATGAAGATATTAAAAACTGAGCGTTACTTCCTGAATCAACAGTTATGCTTACCGGTTGCGAATTTATTATACCTAAGTTCAATGAATCCAGGTATGTAATTGCACTAATTGATACAGGCCATTTCCAGTATTGAAAAAGAGAAGTTAAATTTGAATTTGCCGCCCGGGAGTTGGCTATAATAAAATTATCAACAGCATCTTGCGTGGTAATTGCAGCTGGCCTTAAACCAGCAAATTTCCAGACATTTTCAACCCAGTGATTACCACAATAATTATCTCTTAAATAAAAACAAAATGAAGCGAAGAGGTCTGTAGCCCCCAAACTTGAACCAGGCACACCTTGATTTACAGCTAATGTATTATTCCAATTGAGCGAAGTGTTTGCCATATAAGAAGGAAGAAGATTGATAACATTATTTTTTAATTGGTCAAAAGACCAAAGATAATTAAAAGGTGCTCCCTGAACATGTGCTGCTTCCATAGCCATAAAGCGCATAAACACTGCATAACCTGTTACTATCGGGTCGTTTGTTTTATATTCTAATTGATCACTGTAAAACCAAAAATTTCTTCCTAATTCATAAAAAGGAATTTGGATATACAAGTTTTGTGTATTAATGTAGTTGTACATCTCTGTAAAATATGAACTCTGTATTTCAATACCGGTCCACCCCACATATCCACATCCAGCGCCGCAAGTATGGGGCACCTCCGTAATAGTTGACCTATTATTCAAATATGTATGATCGGTATAAAAAACGGGTTCTCTGCCGGTGCATAGAGAATAAAAATTATATGCAGTATCCATTTTAAGCACCCAATTATTCATGGTTGTCGGGTTTAAAGAATTTGAATTTGAAAGCAGTACCATCTTGTTTCCCCGCCAGGCATATAATGAAAGCAATGAATCTTCAAATGATGTATAACTCTGAGGCGTTTGAGAATAAACAGAAATTGACAAACAATATGTTAAAAAGATCAAAATTATTTTTTTCATTAATTATTATTTATTGAAAATTCATAGTTATTAAATTTTATCCCGCGCAAGCCAGGATTGTTATGTTAACCAATTTATTACTGAATTCATGTTATCTGTCATCAAAAACATTTGGGATAAATTTCATCAAATTTTATTTTAAAAATATTCAGTTGTGTTATATATTGTTTTCTTGCTTGGTCGAATGTTTATATACAGGGTAAAGAAACAAAAAACGTAGTTCCAAATCCTTGCTTCGATTCGAACCATATAGTTCCGTTATAACTTTCCACTATGCTTTTAACCATTGCAAGCCCAAGCCCAGTTCCGCCTGTCTTTGTTGTAAAATTAGGTGAAAAAATCTTTTCTTTTTGTTCTTCTGTTATTCCTATTCCATTATCGGATATTTTAATGATGAACTGCCCGTTTTCTTTTGTAATTATAATTTCCACTTTCCCGTTCCTATAGCTATCTGAATCTCTTTCGCTTATAGCCTGAACAGAATTTTTAATAAGATTATTAAACATTCTTAATATCTGCGTTTTGTCAGCAAACACAATGCATTGCGCCATTTCGGGTTTAACAAAAATGATTGATTGTTTGTTATTCTGATATAAAAGAACTGCATTTTCAATCAGGTCAATCAAATCAATTTTTTCATTATTAGCTTTTGGCATTTTGGCAAAATCAGAAAATTCGGATGCTATTTTACTTAACGATTCAATTTGTTCTATCATGGTCCGTGTAAACTTTTCAAGCCTATTGCCCCAGTCCGGTGATTTATCGTCCCACGATTTTTTCAGATGCTGTAAACTTAATTTCATAGGCGTAAGCGGGTTTTTTATTTCGTGAGCTACCTGTTTTGCCATTTCGCGCCAGGCGCTCTCTCTTTCCGATCGGGCGAGCAATTCTGCGCTTTCAGTAAGTTCATCAACCATCCTATTATAATCGCTTATAAGCCCTCCTATTTCATCATTTCGCAGCCAGTCAATTTTTTCATTTTTTCCGCCAAGTTTTATTTGCCCGAGTTTTTCTTTAATAAGTTTCATAGGTCTTGTAATATAATTTGAAACAAGCAGAGCTATAATAACTGCTAGGGCAGTAAGAATGACATTGATATTAATGAATGTGATCAGGAAAGTTGAAATTTCTTTTTTTAGATCCTTTGCGCTTGCAAAATATGGTAAATTAATATAACCGATCAACTCATTATTATTATTCTTGAAAGGTACATAAGCGGATATATAATTTAATTTCCCGATATTTTCTTCATGAATATATAATGTTTTTTTATCGGACGAAAGTTCATCGAATGCTTTTGTATCCATTTTCCTTGAGATCATTCCTTCGTCGAAAACCTGCGGTCGTGAAGAAGCGACAAGCATTCCTCCGGGAGTATAAAGATTAATGTCGGTAAAAAACACATTCGAAAACCTTGTAAGCAGATCAGCAATGTCTTCTTTCATATCGGGAGTAATTCTGGGAATATCCCCAAGCTTGTCCTCTATTTCTATAAGAACTGAATGGGCTTTTTCGCTGATGTTGTCAAGATTCTTTTTATTATTAAGGCTTATTATATAATATCGTGTTGATACTCCAATAATCACAAAAGAAACTATCAATACTGATACCATTGAGATCTGGATTCGGGTTTTGAAGTTTATATTAATTTCTTTCTTCTTCATTGGGAAATGAAAAAAGAAAAGAAAAGCAAGAATACAGATGCAATAAAAAATGAAAATATAAGAAAATGGTGCAACCATTGACAAACTTGTGTCGCTTTTCTTGCTGATAACAAGAGAAGACGAAGAATTTATTTTGTAGTATAAATGATTATATCCGTCTTTTTCGAAGAAAGTATATTCGTTGTCAGATAATTTATAATTACCCGCGCTTAAATAATAATAGAATTTACCATAATGAAAAAGAAGCTGATTGCTTTTATATTTAGCATAAGAATAATTATTATATAGCTCCCTGTTGATCTTAATATCTTTATCAATGAGTAATTCAGGATAGCCTAGTTCGCTGTCAAGGAACTTTACATCCAATTCAAGGTAAAGATTCACAGCAATAATGCTATCATAGTCTTTCCTAAAAAAAGGAATCCGCGCCAGATATCTGTTTCTTCCTGATCCATCATTCAAAAAATAGAAATCAGGGTTTGATGTAGCAAATCCACTAATATCAATCATTCTCTGAAAAAATGAATCACAGTCAGTTTTAATATAATCAGGTTTAACATTAAGTTCCTGCCCCTGCCGGCATACGGTAACCTGAAAATTATACCTTGACCAATATCCGTTTAAATAATTTTTTTTAACGATCTCTGTAATTTGCGCTTCTTTGTCATTAATATCAGAAGTGATTATATTGCAAATGTTGGTGTCTGAAATTATTTTATTCTCAACATTGTCGAATAAATACTCGGCTATCGGGTCCTTTTCAATAGAAAGCTGTGATGCAAGTAATTTTCTCTTTTCTCTTTCTTTATAAGTATTAAATTCATAAAAACAATATATAGAAAGTAGCGAAAATACTACTATATAAAAAGCTACAGCTTGCATTGTAAAACGATGATGGTCTTTTTTTAGATAAGATCCAATAGCAGCAATTAAAATTACAATAGCCCCAATATAAAACCAGCTTATCCATTGATAATATTCATTTATTAAACAGAAAGCGAGAATGCTTACTATAAAAGTGATAATATTATCGCGAAATTTATTCTGGTTAAGAAGGATAATGGTTTCAGCTAATATAAAGGACAAAAGAAAGAATGATAAAAAAATAAAAAATATTATCAGTAGTCCGAAAATACTATAAAAATCGAGGCTGAAAATATTACTGAGGTCAAAAGTCAAACTGGAATTTATTATAAGCCCCCTGATAATGTTGATTGAAAAGGCAAACAAAACAAGAATTGTAAAAAGCAAAAAAAGTGAAGCAGCTATTCGCCAAATAAAAACAATATTGTTTTTAAACTTTGGCATATACTGTCTGAAATTTTTAAACAGGAAAACTGTTACAAGAAAAACGCTGATAACATTAAGCAAAAGGTCGCCCAGCGATGGAAGAAGTTCGGCGCTCGCATAATATTTTGGACTAAAAGCATCGAATAAATATATAAAGTCAGGTATCCTGAATTTTAAAAATAAGTAGCGCATTAATAAAATCAAGGCGCTAATTGCAAAAATCCAAATTATCCTGAATTTATATTTTCTAAAAAAAGTATTTAAAAAAAGTATCAAAAAAGAAAGAAAGAAAATATATGCCAAAATGAAACTACTGAACGAAAGATACTCAAGGCTTTTCGCAAATGCTGTAGTTTTCTGAAATATCAGGGAGCAAAGCAAATAACCCTCGTTGGAAAAAACATTATATTCGCCTTCAAACAATTGAATTTGGCAATCGTCGGGCAATAGAAAATCTTTTTGAAATTCGCTTTTCAGATAATCATTTTGATAACTATATTCGCGCTTTATAAGTATAGCGCCTCTTATCAGGTAATCGTTATATCTTTTTTCCCGTACTTCGTACCAACCATTACTTAGATGAAAAAATTCCGAAATATATAAAGTGTCAACAATAATATCTTCAACGGGAATAGAATTAGTTGACCAGTAAATTACCGAATCATTTTTTGAAACTATTACTGCTACTTCGTTTTCTTTATAAACTTCTTCAAAATATTTTGAGTCCTGAAAAGAAAAGTTTGATTTATTAGTTTTTATATCAGCAATAGTTCTTTCAAACAAGGTATTCAGAAGTAATTCTTTTTCATGAAGTACATTAACAAAATGGTTGGTCTTAGCTGAGTAATCGGGTTCTTTAAGAGATTTAGATTTAATAAAATATGCTGTTCCTGCGAAAAGCAGAAATAAAACGAAGCACAGATATATATTTTTTATTTTCAATTATCAATAAATGTTACTCATAATTAATATACATAAACTACTTATTACTGTTCAAATAAATTAATAATATCGTACCTACGGCACTTTTGAATTTTTATATTTATTTTATTTTACCAAAATATCGCCTCTACG
>CAINEZ010000081.1 GCA_903847905.1 uncultured Bacteroidota bacterium | reverse complement strand
TATGAAAAAGAAGAAAGAAAATATTGTGCTTGTGCCTACTGATTTTACCGAGGTTGCTAACTATGCAATTGATCATGCAGCAGGTATTGC
Organism: uncultured Bacteroidota bacterium; assembly: GCA_903847905.1. Taxonomy (GTDB): domain Bacteria; phylum Bacteroidota; class Bacteroidia; order Bacteroidales; family CG2-30-32-10; genus CAINEZ01. The sequence goes on along the minus strand of CAINEZ010000081.1, from coordinate 5,349 downwards.
TAAATTACTGAACGGTAAAGTTGCTTTACTCCATGTTATAAATAAAGAAACTAAAGCTTTCTTAAGAAAAGAGCATCTTACAGAAGCTGCTATTAACGATAAGCTTGAAGCTATTGCCAGCAATGTTGAAAAAAAGTATAATGTAAAACTTGATTACATTACCGAAGAAGGAAGTATTTTTAAAACAATTGCCAAAGTAACTAAAGATATAAGCGCAGAAATAGTTGTGATGGGAACTCATGGTAAAATTGGAGTGCAGCACCTTATTGGTAGTTTTGCCCTTAAAGTTATTGAAAGTTCACCTGTTCCCGTTATAGTTGTTCAGGAAAAAGATTTTGGAAAAGGTTATAAAAATATTGTTCTTCCTGTTGACGAAACAAGTGAAACAAAACAAAAGGTAAATTGGGCAATTCATATTGCCAAGATGTTTGATTCCACTATTCACCTTTTTGGAGTGAAAAATAATGATGAATTTTTATGCGATAAAGTTGAGCGCGACATTGCCCAGATTAAAAATATTTTATCGAAGAACGGCATAAAACATACTAATGAAATTTCTACTGATTCTTTTAGCAATTTTGGGAAGAGCGTTAATGTTTATAGTGATAGTATCAAAGCTGATCTAATCATGATCATGACAAATCCGGATCAATTGTTGCCAAACTTTATTTTAAGTCCATGGGCTGAGCAGGTTATATTTAATGCATCTAAGATTCCCGCAATGTGCGTTAATCCTGTTGAACTAGGTATTTCATATATCAGTCTTTAACATAAATATAATAAACTGGAAAGCCGGTTTATCCGGCTTTTTTTTATAATAACATCAATGACAAAAGAGGAAGCAAAGATTAAAATTGAAAAGTTGACAAAGGAAATCAACGAACATAATTACAGTTATTATGTACTTGATAAACCTGCGATCAGCGACAGGGATTTTGATTTGCTTTTGGAAGAATTGATAAAGCTTGAAAAAGAGTTTCCTGAATTTCTTGATACTAATTCACCTTCCCTAAGAGTTGGCGGAGAAATAATAAAAGAATTTAAACAGGTAAAACATAAATATCAAATGTTATCTCTTGGAAATACATATTCCTTTGAAGAAATAAAAGAATTTGACGACAGGGTTAAAAAAAATATTGGGGATGATTTTGAATATGTGTGCGAACTCAAATATGACGGGCTTTCCATAGGACTGACATATGAAAATGGAATTTTGAAACAAGCTGTTACACGCGGCGATGGCGAAACGGGAGACGATGTAACAGTTAATGTAAAAACAATTAAGAGTATTCCTGTAAGATTATCTGGTAAAGATTTTCCCGATAAATTTGAGATAAGAGGAGAAATAATTATGCCTCATAAAAGTTTTGAAATGCTTAACAGGGAAAGAGAAGAGGCAGGCGAGCAGCTTTTTGCAAATCCCCGTAATGCAGCATCGGGAAGCATGAAAATGTTAGATTCAAAAGAGGTTTCAAAAAGGAAATTAGATTGCTTCTTATATTATTTGCTTGGAGAAGATCTTCCTTTTAATTCGCACTATGAAAACTTAAGGAAAGCAAAAACATGGGGTTTTAAAATTTCAGAATACATGGTGAAATGCCACGATATTAATGGCATTTATGAATATATAAAAACTTGGGAGAAGGAAAAAGAAAATTTGAATTTTGATATTGATGGCGCTGTTATAAAAATCAATTCTTATAAACAACAGGAAATACTTGGTTATACTTCCAAATCTCCGCGCTGGGCAATTGCATACAAATTCAAAGCAGAAAGGGTTTCAACGAAATTGTTATCTGTCGATTTTCAGGTAGGCCGCACCGGCGCTATAACTCCGGTTGCCAACCTTGAACCTGTGCATTTAGCGGGTACTGTTGTAAAACGAGCTACACTCCACAATGCTGACCAGGTAGAAAGGCTCGACTTGCATTATAACGATTATGTTTTTGTGGAAAAAGGAGGGGAGATCATTCCTAAAATAATTAGTGTAGATGAAACAAAAAGAGATAAAACTATTGCGAAAAAAATAAAATATATTTCAAATTGCCCTGAATGTGGAACATTATTGATAAGGAAAGAAGGAGAAGCTATTCATTATTGTCCGAATGAAACCGGATGTCCTCCGCAGATTAAAGGGAAACTTGAACATTTCATAAGCAGAAAAGCAATGAATATAGAGAGTTTGGGTGAAGGGAAAATAGAACTTTTATTTGACAATAAATTAGTGAAGACGCCTGCTGATCTATATGACCTGACCTACGAAAAATTATTCGGACTTGAAAAAACCTATTTTCTTGAAGAGCAGCAAAAAGAAAGAATAGTAAAATTCAAGGAGAAAACTGTTGAAAATATCCTCAAAGGAATAAAAGATTCTAAAAAGATTCCATTTGAAAGAGTTTTGTTTGCTATTGGAATAAGGTATGTCGGCGAAACAGTTGCAAAAAAATTAGCATTGCATTATAGAAACATTGACACCTTTAAAAATGCTGACTTGGATGATCTTAACAATGTAGAAGAAGTGGGCAGTAAAATAGCTGAAAGCATAGTATCTTATTTTAGAAATAATAAAAATATTGAATTGATCGAAAAATTAAAAAGTCATGGAATCAAATTTGAGGTTAGCGAAAGTTCGGCATCTTTTATCTCAAATAAACTGAGTGGAAAATCGTTTGTTGTAAGTGGCATTTTTAAAAAGTTTTCAAGAGACCAGATAAAGAAAATGATTGAAGAAAACGGTGGAAAGAATGTAAGTTCAATTTCTGCAAAGACAGATTTTTTATTAGCAGGAGAAAATATGGGACCTGAAAAAATGAAAAAGGCTGCAAAGCTTAATATTCCTTTGATAACGGAAGATGATTTTTTGAAAATGTTGTAGATCCTTCTAAAATCTAAAATCAGCATTCCCTTGCTAATGCAAGGATTTGGAATAATTTTTAAATTAAAAATAGTTCTTGTCAGGTATTGAGAATTGAATATTGAACAAGGATTAACGATTTTAAATTGGGGGCTTGAGGCTTGGAATTTGGAATTTATATCTTCTTAACATAGCATCTTCTTCTTTTATGCTGGATGTGTTCGTAGTTTTTCCAATTAGTTATAACATTTTGATTCGTTTCAAATATGCCGGTAGTTTCGAGAGTAGTTATACCTGCCTTCATCATTTCTTCCTGGAGTTCTGAAATTAAGATCACAGCAATCCCTGCATTCTGGTAATCCTGTAGAACCCCTGTAAGCAACATATCTATAACTTCAGGCTTTTTTAAAGCTTTTAAAACATGAATAAATCCGAATGGATATAAACTCCCTTTGGCTTTCTGCATGGCTTTTGACAAGGAAGGCAAGCCAACAAAAAATCCTACTGGTTCATTATCTTTTACAACTACTTTAATAAATTTGGGATTCAGAATATTAAAATATTTATCAGAATACAGTTTTATCATTTTATCATTAAGAGTGGAAACATATGGCAGGAATTGAAAAGCATCGTTTAATATTTCAAAAACCCGTTTACTATATTGATTGAGTTCCGACCTTGAAGAAAAACTGACTACCTTTACTCCCGATCTCTTTTTTACTATTTCGGCGCCCCTCTTTGCTTTATTTAAAGGAGCTTCAGTAATAGTCAAACGAAATTCGATCCAATCGTTTTCTTTTTCAAAACCGAGTTTTTCAAAATGATCTTTATAATATGGCAGATGATAAACCGATGCAATGGAAGGCAGGTAATCGAAGCCTTCAATTAACAAACCTTGGGTGTCGAGGTTAGTGAAACCTAATGGACCGTGAATATATTCCATTTTCTTTTCTCTAAACCATTCAATGGCGGTTTGAATTAGCTTTTCGCTTACTTCAATATCATCAATAAATTCAATTCTATTTATTCTTCCAAAATTTTTTCCTGTCTTTTGATTATAACTTTTATTAATGATAGCGCCTATCCTGCCTACACATTTATCGTTTTTAAAAGCTAAAAAGAACCTTGCATCACAAAAATCCAGGGCAGGGTTTTCAGGCATCAAAGAATTAATTTCAGCAGCTTTTACAGGTGGCACCCAGTATTTGTTATCTTTATATAACTCGAATTGCAAATTGACAAACTGTTTTATATCGCGTTTTGTGCTGACTTCCTTAATTATTATTGACATAAAGAATTATTTTATTCGCCGAATTTAAGTTCAAAGTTAATTTAATTTTTCAAAATCAATGACAATAATAAAAGTGTAAATATTATTTTGAATTCGACAAGCAGTGACAATAAGAAACTTAATCGAATAAAAAATACACAATTCAGTACTGAGAAATGAGGACTTTAAAGATAACTAAATTCAAATTCAGTCACACATAAGATTTAAGGCAGATGATTGTTATGACGGAATATTTTGTACCTTTGGTGTCTGCTACCTCGTTTGATACGAATACAGTTCTGTAACTTTTCCCAAGCTGTAATTGTTGGAGGCATGTTATTAAAACGACTTGAAAATTATTTCAGTAAAATGAAAATATTTTTTAAATACATATTTGTTTTTATTTTACTTCCATTATTTTCTTCTTCGCAAACGGACACAATTGGAAAAGTAAAATACACAACTGGCTTTGTATTTAATGACGGTATCTACAAAACATTTCAGGAGTTTAAAAACAACAATCCATCAATAAAAAAATTCACCGCAAAAAAATCTTCTCCTTATTCAAACCCTGATTATATACTTCTGGCGTATGAGTGTCCTGATTCCCTGAAAGCTCATGACAATTGCCAACTCAAAGATGTATGGGGTTATACATATCATGGCGATGTTTATATAGCGCATTCGTATTATTCATATTATTTCAAGCTTATGGTGATAGGTTCTGTTTGCCATTTTGTTGGACTATCAAGTTCAATTGGGGTTAATCCCTATAACAATTTGACGATAGGTTTGGAATCAGATGAAAGTTATCAGCAATTTATGCTGGATTTTGAAACAGGAAAAATTAACGAATTTAATTATAAAATTTTTTCAGCTTTCCTGAAAACCCATGATGACGTGTTATACAAGGAATTGAAAAAACAAAAGAAAAAGAAGAAAATTATTTTTAAATACCTGTTGAAATATAACGAAAGCCATCCTATCTGGTTTAAAGAATCATAGAATGGTATAAAAGGTAATAGGGGATAAGGATTTTTTATATTATACCTTTATTCTTTTTATTCAATAATCTTATATTTACTCCTGTTTTCAGCGTTGCAACACCCTAAAAGTTTTTATTGATTATTTGGTATAGCTCTGCTTGTTTATCATCCATCTTCAAAAGCCTATTCTTAGAGGTTTTCGAGTCAGGAAGCGTGTATGTAATCTGATACATATTATG
>CAINEZ010000080.1 GCA_903847905.1 uncultured Bacteroidota bacterium | reverse complement strand
TGAAAAAGAATTTATTAATTAATTCGCACAATGTGACTAACAAGGAAAACATTGCAAAAAGCATTTCGATTATTTTCGATTCAAAGAATGCTATGCCTGATTACATCAAAAAAATGCTACTTGAACGATTGCTTTGGGCAACAACAGAGCATGACAACGATGGAATATATAAAAAATATGAAGGACAGCCATATTGGTCAAAAGGAGCCCTTAGAAAATTGATTTTAAATATTTCCGAAAAAAAGAATAATCCCAAACTCAGCCCATACCAAGATTTAAGACATGAACACTCAATTCCTAAAAAGATTATTAGAGATTTAACTTTGGTCAATGACATTACTAAAGAGAAAGCTTTTGAAATATTGAATAAATATGGACATGCTGTTGTTATTAGCAAAGACGAGGACAAACTGCTAAATCAAAAAAAACTTCGGTCTAAATTAGCTATGCCAATTGAGAAAATCAACACGCTGGACGATGTGTTTTCACGGTATAAAATAGCTGAAATTCAAATTTGTGATGTTAGGAATTCAAAAGTTTTGCAATTAACATCTTCGGATATTGATAATTTAATTTCCCTAACTTGAAAACAAACCAATATATGTTAAAACCAGTTGCACTTGTTTTTTTGTTATTTGTTTCAATTACGATTAAAGCTCAAACTTGTTGGCAAAAAACAGTTATGAATGAAAGCGTTTTTGTCATTCAGGAAAAATATGATATTGTAAATGATACAATGTGTGTAATCGTTATTAAAGAAGATGGTTTGGACTGTGAAACATTGAGCAAGATAAGAAACATGAAACAGGTTGAGCAAGATAATTCTATTGAAATACTTATTGCAAAAGGGTTTCGAGTTGAAATTTACAGAAAAAAAGAAATTTTTAATTAAACAATAGTCAACCCACACAGCCAAGCACAATGTCAGGTCGCACAACCCAACGCTAAACCAAAACCTGCCATAGAGCTTGTCTGTTTGCCAACGCTTTTCTTGCCGACACTAAAAAAACTAAATCTTTGCTGACACACAAGCCAGACTGAAAAAATATTTTAACTTTGACAGAGTATTCCGTTTAATGACAAGTTTGTAATTCTATGACAGAAAGACAAAACGCCCAGTTGGTAACAGGCGTTTGCTGTCAGTGGCGGGGCAGTGCTTCGTATGACAGTGACGTGGTTAATGAAACCTTTGTTCTTCGTGGAAAATTTACTGGTAAAATCGCCACCGAACAGCAACCGCCAATCCGTTATGCACAAGCGGAAAAAAGACTTTGACACTTCAGACAGTTCACTACAACTTGACAGACCAGTGACAGAAAATGAAAATTGCCGACACTCAAGCCTGCCTAAAAGTTTAAATTTTTACTCCAACGCACTTTTTTCGGCGATGCCGTATTTGCTATCGCTTCTGCAAAAGCAAAAGAGGTGCATTAATTATTTTATTTTTTATTTTGGTATGCACCACATTTGCTTTTGCCCCAACGCTAAAACACGGTTAGAAATATGAGATATATAGAACGAAAACAAAAAATGGAATACCTCTTGGAAATGATAGAGAAAGGAAGATGTCTTTCTATTGACCAAGTTTCATCTAAATTTAATTGTAGCACAAGGACAATAAAACGGATGATTTCAGAACTAAAAGAAGAAGGGCATGACATAAAATATTGCTTTACTTCAAGAAAATTCTTCATATAAATTTGAGGGGTGACAAATTTTGTCCCTTTAAAGAATTTATTTTGCAGCCTTAAATGAGAGTAGAGCGATACCTCTTTAAAAGTAGCTCATATTGTTTAATTTAATAAAGGGTATTATGAAAATTACAAAGTTATCTAGAAAGTCGTTAGGCTTAGTTGCTGTAACGGTTGGAGTAAGTTGTTGCTGCTGCTGCAATACATGTTGTTGCGCTGCTTAATTTATTACCTCAATTTAATAATAAGGGGTTTTTAAATTATTGTTATACTTTACACGGTATAACTATTTTTTACCCCGAGGCAGAGCATCGAGGAATTCTTTTGATTAAAAAAATTATTTATGAATAATAACGAAACACTAGAAAGTAAAGATTTATACGTATTAAATCCAGATTATATTTTAAAGC
>CAINEZ010000079.1 GCA_903847905.1 uncultured Bacteroidota bacterium | reverse complement strand
GTTTGTTGTTTATTTTTTTGTTCTTGGGGCTTGGGGCTTGGGGCTTTTTTCCTTTATACCTTATGCCTTTATACCGATTACAGATTACCCATTACCGACCACCGATTACTTCTTCATCTCCTATTTCTAGGCTTCCTCGCCTAATTACTGTTTTATTTTTTTCTATTTCGTTAAGATGTGAATCAACTTTTAAGGAGCTCCGAACCAAATAATACTTATTCTCCCCCAAAGGTCATTATCCATAGCAGTTATATCTGTGCCACCAGGATAATAAAATGTAAGCACTTGATTAGCGCTAACACTATATGCCCCGCCAGTATGCAGATCATCCCAATATCCTCCCGTTGTAGCAATAAGCACTTGTTGAATATCTACAGCATCAATATATGTGTAAAGGCTAACATAATTACTTCCGCTACTCATAATATCTTGATCATAGTTCCACATAATCTTTCCCGCTTTTTTTATTTTGATGCCATAGTTTCCAGTATTTACAACCTCAAAAACCGAACTTTGAGTATTCACGACCTGAGAAAATTGAACGTATCCGGTATTGGCAGATATAATACTTGAGGCGTTAGCGAGCCCCCCAAGAAACGTTTCCACAGAAACAGCGCTTGTTTGCGTAGTAGCATCTGGAAATTTAACCCCTCCAGATGTTGATTCTATAGTGCCTGCAACCGAAAGTTTCTGAGCCGGATTCGTAATCCCGATACCAACATTGCCACCGTTTGGATTTAATAAAATTGCTACATTACTAGTATTGCTATTAGCTGAAGCTTGTAGCCATGCTCCCCAAGGACTGGCATTTGCGCTACCAATATCTAAAGCGATGCTTTGGTTTGTTTCAAAGCGAGCAGCTCCGTTTGTTTGAGGGCTTCCAACTGCAACAGGGTAACCTGTTAAACCGTAAGCATGTAGTTTCAGACCAGGGCTTACCGTACCGATACCGACGTTACCGACTGCAGTCATATAAAGGCGTGATATAATATCTCCAGTATTTATTGTAAAAAGAGATAATTCTCCTTGACGAGTACCGACACCCCCGTGATTAAGATTAACAAATTCGATACCCGACACAGCATATCCACTAGAATTGTACCCCATAACTCCAGTTACATTATTGATTGAGTTATTTGTATTTTGCAATCGTATGGAAGACCCATTTCCAATTCCTCCAGTATTACTGACATCAAATCTTCCAGCAACATTATTAGTTCCACCTGATCCAATTACATGCAGAACATTTTGGGGGTTAGTCGTTCCGATGCCAACATTGCCCAAATAATCTATTCGCATTCTTTCCGGAACAATATTATCGCCTGACTTCACGTAAAACGCCAAATGTCCAGGAGCTCCGTCGCCTGCCTCGCCAAACCCTCCTATTTTTGCGCTAATACGACTTCCTCCGAGTTCGCCTGCTAACTGATTGCCAAAAGCTATTAATGCGCCATGACCACTAGTATAAGAATCTTGCGCATTGTGCAGCAACAATAAAACATCTTCTCCATTGACCGAATTACGCTCAATTTCCATAGGTGTTCCCGGCGAAGTTGTTCCAATGCCAACGTTTGTTCCATTATTAAATAAAATACTGTTTGCAACCCAGTTTGAACCATCATGTCGTAAGGTTTGTCCAGTAGCGCCTGCCAACAAAGGACCTGTAGCCCCTGTTGCGCCTGCGTTTCCATTCGTTCCATTACTTCCGGTTGCGCCTGTTGCTCCGGTAACGCCTGCAACTCCATTTGAACCATTTGTTCCCGCAGCACCTGTCGCTCCTGCTGCGCCTTGTAGTCCGGTTGGTCCGGTTGGTCCATTTGCCCCAACTAGCGCCCACTTACTGCCATCCCAATAGTAAAATCCAGCAGGAGTAAGTGTTGCGCCTGTGTTATATACAAGAAGGCTGGTTACACCAGTGCCTGC
>CAINEZ010000078.1 GCA_903847905.1 uncultured Bacteroidota bacterium | reverse complement strand
CTAATTCTCTCAATTTCAACTCTGAATTAACTGCAAACTGTCGTCTTATGTGGGATGGCATTTATATTAATTATGCTAATTCAAATTTGATTGTTAACTCGAACAGCCTAATTAGTCAAGCTAAAAATGCTATTGTGTCTAATGCCTGTGGTAATTTCCAATTATCAAATAATGTTATTTTACAAGATAATTATAAAAACATTGTTGTTCAATCTTGTTCAGGTACTCACCCAGGGAAAGTTTCAAAAACTACGATTAAAGGATTAACTAATCTTATTGCTCAATATCCGCCTATTACTGCAACCAGACCTTATTCAGGCATAGAAATTAACAGTGTGGGCAGTATATTTATTGGTGATTCTACATCTGCAGCCAATCGAAATATATTTGACAATATGGATTTTGGAATTAAAAACTATGTTTCAACCTTAAAAGTTTACAACAACACATTTAAAAATATGACATTTACAAGTTATGAGAATCCACCTACCTGTGGTGTTGGTATAATTTCTACTGCAGAACATCATAATCAAAAAAACTTAACTGTTGGAGGTAATAGTATTCTAAATTCATATAATACAAACCGTTTTGAATCTTGTTTTTGGGGTATTTATGCCAACGAATATCAAAATGTTACTATACAACGAGATACTTTAGTAAGTACCAATCAATGGGAAAGTATTTATTTGTACAACCATCCAGCTAAGATTATAAAAGTATTAAATAATGTTATTACAGATGGGATTGGTGGTATTCAGGATGGACATTGTATTAATTCAACCATTGATATTAACAGCAACCAAATTACCAATGCTTTTTATGGTATTGTTGCTCAAAATGTAAATATCGGTGGTGTTCAAAAACTAAATATTTATAATAACAGGGTTTGGAACAATACTCAGGGTTATGGTATATGGGTTACAAATATACAAGGCGTGTCAGGTTCTCAAACTCAAATTGCGTTAATATCTAATAACTATGTTTATATGAACAGTGCTGACCTAATTAACGAAAGTGACGGTATTCTTGTTCAAAACAGTCCTTATGCCTGGATGCAATATAACAATATTTCAAAAACAACCGGTGGTTTGATTACAGACACTGTTAGTGCCCTTAATTTAAATGGCATAAATGTACAACTAAGCCCCAACAGCTTTCTTTGCAGCAATATCCTTATGCGGATGGGGTGCGGCATAAGATGTACAGGTTCAATGACAAACAGCAAACTCCAGCTCAATGTTATGAATAACTATTTTTATGGCGTTAGGCTCGACAATGCCAATATAGGCTGGCAAGGCGACACTACTTATGCATGGCGAAACAGTTGGACACCAACTTCTAGCACTAAAAACAGAATAAAAGGTACACCTTCAATTCTTACTAAATGGAATTACGACGGCATCTTTGGGCAAACTAATACATATTGTCCTTACCCAAATAGTGTTTCACCTATTAATAATTTACAATTACTTAACAAAACACCCTTTATTACAAGTTGTGCCATACCCGTGCAATTAGATCG
>CAINEZ010000077.1 GCA_903847905.1 uncultured Bacteroidota bacterium | reverse complement strand
TGCAAATAAAATAGTACCTAAAAAATAGTTTCTTCCAGTGAATTAAAGGTACAAAAATACAATACGATTTCACAAAAACCTAATAGGATTTTAGCCTGTTTTTAAAAAACAGTTTGCCAAAATAATTTTTTTATACTAATGTTAAACGAAAAAAGGAAAATAATCAATGCCGTATTAGGGTTACAAATACCCTATAGTTAATAACATTAATTAAATTAATAAAAACTAAAGTTTGGAAGGTCAAAATAGTCAAGGAATCCAGAGTTTAGATCAGTTGATACCATATAAAAACACATTCCGAATTATATAATGCGTTAAAAAAGTACCGATTTAATTGATAGACGCTATTTAAAAAACAATAAATATTTCTATTTTTTAAAAAGAAGCATAAAAAAACAGGGCTGAACCTCCAGCTAGCCCTGCTTTGTAACCATTAACTAAAACCAGATACTATATAGAACGATATGGAGGCAACGAAACTAATTCTCAAAGCCCGAACCCGTATGAGAATTTTGCAAAAAAAATTGAAGAGAATATTGCAATAAGCAAAATTTTTTTTTATGATGGTTTTTTATGCTCATGATTTTCTCTATATTTTTATCAAATATCTGCAAACTCAATACATTTAAGAAATGAATTCGACAACAACAACTTATTTATCTATAAAGCCCGAATAAACCCGTTAAATGGTTTTACCGATTTAATATGGCAGGTTGTATAACAGAATATACCTTGCTTCGAGAACTAATTAATACTTTTGCACAAAGCAGGAATTATTCGTAATTTAGCTTTTGAAATTTTATTACCAATGAAAACTAAATATAAAATTCTTGTTCATGTAATTTATTGGGTTTATATCATAACCCAAGGATTGTCAACTTTGCTAATCAGTAAAGTTCCGATAGATCCATATTATTATCAGGATATTTTTTGGACTACTTTTTTAAATATGTTTTCGTTTTACACTATCTATTTTTGCCTTCCATATCTTTTTAAATATAAAAATAAATTTGTCAGTATTTTATTAAGCTTATTATTGATAGCTCTTTCAACAGGTATTCGCTTACCTATTGATTATGCTTTCTGGAAATATATAATTGTTCTTCCCGAAAAGGACTTAGTCATGCAATCATCTTGGGCTTGGAACGAATTTCGTTTGGTTGTAATTACCGGAATATATGCCGTACTAATAAATTTTACAATACGGCTATTCGAAACCCAAAAATTAAAAGCAGACATGGTCAATCAAAATCAAGCCAGTGAACTTTCCCTGCTTCGCTCTCAGTTAAATCCTCATTTTCTTTTCAACACTTTGAATAATATATATTCTCTTGTTTGCAAGAAATCTGACAATGCATCTGAGGCTGTTATGAAGCTTTCATCCATCATGCGTTATGCCTTATACGATTCTAATACCGATAAAGTATTACTTGAAAAAGAAATAGACTTCCTGAAAAGTTTTATTGAACTTCAGCAAATAAGATTAAAAACTGAAAATTTCTCCGAGTTCAGTATTAGCGGAAACATAGAAGGAATTATGGTTGCACCCATGCTCTTTATTCCTTTTGTTGAAAATGCATTTAAACATGGCAGTAAAAAAGTTATATCTCCGGGAGTAAAAATCGAATTAAATATTCTGAAAGATAAAATTAATTTTGAAGTGATGAATTTTTTAAGAAAAAACGACCAGATAAATAAAGATTCTTTCGGTGGCATTGGTCTTCAAAACATTAAAAGAAGATTGGAATTAGTTTATAAAGACAAACATAAACTTGAAATTGAAAAAAAAGATGATCGTTATTTTGTAAAACTTGAAATCGATATCAAATGAAAATAAAATGTGTCGCAATTGATGATGAGCCCCTTGCGCTTGAAATCATCAAAGATTATACGGAAAAAATTCCATTTCTGGATTTGATAAAAACTTTTGAAAATGCAGTTGAGTCCATAGACTTTCTTAAAAAGAATAAAATAGATCTTTTATTCTTAGATATACAAATGGAAGAATTGACTGGGATTCAACTACTAAATGTTCTAAACCCCAAACCAAATGTGATCTTTACCACAGCGTATGATTCTTTTGCAATTCAAGGTTTTGAACTGGATGCCGTTGATTACCTTCTTAAGCCAATTTCTTTCGAACGTTTTTTAAAAGCAGTGAACAAAGTTTATGAAAAATTGAATTTGGAATTTCTGAGCGAAAATAAAACCAAAGAAGTTACAATATATTCTCCTGGAGATAATTATTTCTTTGTGAAAACAGAATTCCGTCTCGAAAAAGTGGACTTTGCAGATATACTTTATATAGAAGGTATGGGCGACTATCTGAGAATAGTAACACCCGAAAAAAGGGTTATGACTTTACAGAATTTTAAAAAAATGGAGGATATGTTACCCTCAAATAAATTTTACAGAGTTCACAAATCATATATAGTAGCCTTAGACAAGATCGAAAATATTGAAAGGAACAGGATAAAGATAACTGACAAATTAATTCCTATAAGCGATACATATAAAAAACCATTTTTCGATTTTCTGGAAAAAAGAAAACTAACGTAAATATTAATCCATTTTTATCATTGACCTTTGTACTTCCTTGCTTATACTTTCTAAAACTTCTTTCTGATTGTTTTATTAAAATTATAAAAAAAATTTACACAATCTTTCCTTCTTGTGTTGATCATGAAATAAAAAAAACCGACTTTATATGCAAGCCGGTTTTTTGTTACATGTTGTTTTTTATAACCATAAAAACAGTTAATCAAATTTGATCACTCATTTAAGGTTATTTTTTTTATGCGTGTTTTTCTCCTCACATACTACTGTTTCGTTATTAACCGACCCCGGGTCAACCTCTCTATATAAAAAACCTAATTCCGAAATATAGCCAGCTGTTTTAAAATGAGGAAAATGATTGTATGCATTCGGGTCAGCCAAAGAAATATCTTTTACCGGATCGGCAACTTTGATATTTATTGGCGTATAGCCGTTAGCGGGAATTATTGCACTATTATTGCCATCGTAGCTTTTTACGACTTGGGCAAATGCCGGACTTATTAATTGTGCCAGCACGATTGTTAGGGATAAGATGATTGTTTTCATGGCTTTTTATTTTTAAAAGGTTAATAATTAAGTTTATTAATAATTTGTTTTATTTCTCTGACGGTTTTGTTTATATAAAAGTTACTTTATAAATTGAATTTTTGTTTTCATGGGTTTGTTTATTATTCTACAAGCAAACTTACTATAGCGGGAATAGAGCGTCAAATATCTTCGACGATGCAGGGACGTTGGTCGGTTATCAGGGCGAAACAAAAGTTTAAAAAACACACCGTTCAATAAAAGGATTACACAGAATGAATTGAGGAGTTTGAATGATACAACCTTATTATAAAAACAAAAAAATGAATTATTAAGCGCATAATTAAGATATATTTTACCATTCTTTAAACTTCAATTATATTTGTGCATCAAAAAATGTTTTAACCTGAACGAAGAAAGCTCAAATAAAATCAATATGCTGGATAAGGCTGCCTTTGAATTGCTTTTCAGAAGCGACTTTAAAGGGCTTACTCATTTTGCCCAAAAATATGTGAAGGACTTTGAAACAGCCAAGGAAATTACCCAGGAAGCATTTATCAGTTTGTGGGAAAAAAGAGAGAGTATTGATCTTTCAAAGCCCGTAAAATCGTATCTCACAACTTCTATTTATAATAAAAGCCTGAATTATTTACGAGATAACAAAAAATTTAACAGAGATATACTGACATTTGAAAATTTATACCCATTGGCAGATCACGACAGAGGCGGAGATAAGCTTGTTGCCGCAGAACTTGATAAAAAAATTAAAGAATCCATTCAGGAACTTCCCGAAAAATGCAGGGAAATTTTTATCCTTAACAGATATCAAAATTTAAAATATCAACAGGTTGCCGACAAATTACAGATTTCTGTTAAAACTGTCGAAACCCAGATGTCGAAAGCGTTGCAGCACATGAGAATAAAACTTGCGGATTATATTAAGATAATTATTATACTGTTAGGAATTGGAGGAACAATGAGTTTGTTGTTTGTTGTTTATGGTTTGTTGTTGCGTTAAAAAAGAAAATTATGGCTACTATAAAAAAAATAGAGGAATTGGAAATTTGGATACTTGCAAGAAAACTTTGTAGTTTAATTTTTCCACTTACTGAAAAAGGAAAATTCATATCAGACTTTGGTTTAAAACAACAAATAAAAAATTCAAGCGGCTCTGTGATGGACAATATTGCTGAGGGTTTTGGAAGAGGCGGAAATAAAGAGTTCGTTAATTTTTTAAGTATTGCCATTGGATCTTGTTGTGAAGTTAAATCACAATTATACCGTGCGCATGATTGGAAATATATTTCTGATAATGAATTTAATGAAAGTGCTAATTTATCTGAAGAAATTATTTTAAAATCAGGTAGTTTAATAAATTATTTAAACAACTCTGAACATAAAGGAGAAAAATTTAAAAACAGGAAATAACCACAAACAACTAACTACAAACGAATAATAACTACAAACAACAAACAGAGGATAACAACAAATGAGTAATAACGACAAACAACAAACTAAAAACAACAACAAACTACAAACCACAAACATTTTTTTCTTTTACATAAGGGTAAACTACAACTCATGTGTATTGTGAATGGAAAGAAAGCTTAAAATGGAAAATAATTCAACATATTACATTGACCTTATCACCAGGTATTTTGCAGGAGAAGCCACTCCCGACGAAATGCTTGCTCTTTCCGGCTGGATAAAATCTGATCCCGAAAATCAAAAACTTTTTGAAGAATATCAAAAAACATGGAACACAGTTGAGGAAACAACTATAAATTCATCTTTAGATATTGATAATGAATGGAGTAAAATAAATTCAAAAATTTTCAGTGAGGTTCAGGAAGAAAAAGATATTAAGATTTTTAAACTTAACAGAGAAGCAGATATAAGACCTAATTACTTTATAAGATTACTGCGTGTTGCAGCCGTTTTTCTTTTTTTTGCCGTTTCGGCTTATGTGCTTTACTATTATTTGCAAAGTGGCGCACCCAAAAACCAGCGTTTAGTTGCGCAATTGAAATCGGTTGAAAGTAAATTACCCGATGGCACTTCAGTTACATTAAATGCAGGTACTACGCTTGATTATCCTGAAAAATTCGAAAATGACAAAAGAACAGTTTCGCTTAAGGGCGAAGCATATTTTAATGTTACTCATGATGCCTCAAGGCCTTTTATTATTGCAGCTGAAAATATAAGAGTTGAAGTGCTTGGTACATCTTTTTATGTAAATACAAATGCTGCTAATGGTAAAATTGAAGTGATTTTAACTTCAGGAAGGGTTGCTGTTTATTTTAAAGACAAGCCTGATGAACGCACTATCCTTGAACCCGGAGAGAAAGCTGAATTTTCAAAGGCGGAGCAGAAAATTACCAAATCGGAAAATAATAATGAAAATTACATGGCTTTCAAAACTAAAAAACTTGTATTTTCTGATACCCCATTGAGTGAAATTGTAGAAACACTGAATAGCATTTATCAATCTAACATCAAGCTTAAAAATAATAATATTGCCGGTTGTCGTATTACAGTAAGTTTCGATAATCAATCCCTCGATGCAATTTTGAATGTGCTTAAAGCTACGGTAGATCTGAATGTAAACAAAACAAATTCAGGTATAGAAATTTCCGGCAATGGATGCAAATAAACAAATTCAGTTAAAACATAAAACCCGTATAATTGCAATACGCACTTTTCTGATTGCTTTTTTATTATTTATTTCCGGTAATTCTTTTTCCCAAGACCTTAACCAAAAAATTTCCATAACGCTAAAAAATGTAGCATTAATTGATGTTATCAATGAAATCAGCAATATTGGTCATGTAAATTTTTCATACAGCCCTCAGTCAATACCTGTTGAAAAAAAAATATCCATAAAAGCTAAAAACAAAACCATAAAAGATATTCTTGATAAAGTTTTTAAAGAAAATGGGATTACATATTCAATTGTAGAGAATCAGATTATTCTTAAACCGCAAATTGCTGAAGCAAAAATTACAAGCGCCCTGCCGAAAGAAGAATATAAATACACAATCAGCGGATACCTTAAAGATAAATCATCGGGTGAAGTAATGATAGGCGCCTCTGTGTATGTGAAAGGAACAACACTTGGTACAACAAGCAATGCATACGGTTTCTATTCGCTAACATTACCCGGAGGAAAATATGATATTGTTTTCTCATTTATCGGATATAAAAGCATTACACAAAATGTAGAATTAAAAGAAAACAAAAATATCAATTCCGAGCTTGAAACATCTAATTTTGAAGTAAAAGCCATTGAAATAAAATCGAACAATCAGGAATCGGAAATGAGGAATAATCAACTCGGCGCTATTAAACTCTCACCTATAGTTATTAAACAGTTACCGGGATTTGTCGGAGATATTGATATTATAAAATCATTGCAGGCGGTTCCGGGAATACAATCTTATGGCGATGGGTCAACAATGTTCTATGTGCGGGGAGGCAGCAGCGACCAGAATCTTATACTTGTGGATGAGGCGCCAATTTATAATCCATCGCATCTTTTCGGCTTTTTTACAGCAATAGCGCCCGATGCAATTAAAGATGTTGAAGCATATAAGGGCGATTTCCCCGCTAACTATGGCGGAAGATTATCATCGGTAATTGATATCAGAACAAAAGACGGAAACATGAAAAGAACTGAATTTTCAGGTAGCATAGGACCTTATACATCAAATGTTACAATAGAAGGACCGTTTAAAAAAGATAAAAGTTCTTTTTTTATTTCAGGAAGAAGATCAAACCTTAATTGGCTTACACGTTATAAAAAAGCAAAAAATTTATATAATATAAATTTCTTTGATTTTAATGTAAAGTTGAATTACAAAATAAACGACAATAACAGGTTTTATCTTACATTTTATGCCGGCAACGATGCATACAGCAGTATCAAAACATTAAATATTCGTACATTCGGAATAAGTTGGAATAATATACTTGGAACTATTAGATGGAATCATATTTTTAGTAAAAAGCTGTTTTCGAACACTACAATTTATTCGAGCAAATACAATTACTATTTATACATGTCGAAGGAATTAAATGATTATTGGAATTCCGCCATTTCAAATAATACAATCAAAACAGATTTTACATATTATCCTAATCCGAAGAATACTATTAAAAGCGGTATTGAGCTTAGTTCACATTATTCCAATCCCGGCAATGTCCATTTTTCTGATGTAGATATACAAAGACATGTTCCGGAAATTCCAAAATATACTTCACGGGAATACGATTTTTATATTAGCAATGAACAGGAATTAAGTGAAAAATTTTCAATGCGCTATGGGATTCGCTTACCGGTATGGCAAAACACAGGCGCAACAACTGTGTATTATTTTAACAACAATTACAACGTAATGGATACGCTTCAAGTAGGCGAAAATTCTGTATATTCCACGTTTATCAGCCCCGAACCAAGAATTAATATTAAATACGCAGTCAATAAAAATTCATCTTTGAAAGCCGGTTATTGCAGGACAACACAGTTCGTTCAGCTTTTATCAAATTCAACCAGCCCTTTCACTTCTCTCGATGTCTGGGTTCCAAGCGGACCTAATATAAAACCGCAGAAAGCAGATCAGTATTCATTGGGATACTTCCGCCAATTATTTGAATCGAAATTTCAGTTTTCCACAGAAGTATTTTATAAGAATTTTTACAACCAGGTTGACTATAAAGACCACGCCAATATGCTTTTCAACCCTTTGATTGAAGGTGAACTTCGTTTTGGGAAAGCTTGGTCATATGGGGCGGAATTAATGCTTAGAAAATCGGAAGGTAAATTTACCGGATGGCTTGGTTATACATATTCCAGAGTTTATAAGCAAACGGAAGACATAAACAATAATGAAACATATCCTGCATCTTATGACAGACCGAATGATATTTGCGTGAACATTGCTTATAATGCAGGCAGACGCTGGTCTTTTTCTGCAAACTGGATCTATCTCACAGGCGAGCCCGTTTCAACACCCATTGGTTTTTATTATTACAATGGCTATTCCGTTCCTATATACGGAAGCAAAAATAACGACAGGCTTCCCGATTATCACCGGCTGGATCTATCTGTAACCTTAAAATTAAACAAACCAGAAAGACGATATAAGCATAGCCTTTCCTTTACTTTATATAATGCTTATGCGCGAAGAAATCCGATTTCAGTTAATTTCAATAAAATTATCAATGATAACGGCGACTTTGTGGTTCCCATAGATATTAATGGTAATAACGAAATTGTTCCAACAACGATCTCGGTAATAGGAGTGATACCTTCAATTACTTATAATTTTAAATTCTGATGAAAAAAAGATTGTTATATATATTTATTTTTCTTTCTTTTATAAGCTGCGAAAAGCAGGTTGAATGGCCATTGCAAAGCGAACATAGCAACCTGATAATTGTTGATGGCATGATCACCAATGAAAAGAAATCGCATGAAATTAAAATCACTTATCCTGTAACCCAGTTGAATGAAACTCCAAAACCTGTTTCCGGCGCTACAGTATTAATTAGTGATGAAGATTCAACATATCAATTAACAGAGCATCCTGCCGGCTCAGGTATTTATAAAACGGCAAGCTATGTTATAGGGCGGGTTGGCAATCATTACACCTTGCTTATTAATCTTAAAGGGAAAATTTATTCTGCCAAGACAACACTTCCACAGGGATATGTTTTCAACCCTTTGCAATATGCAAAAGTTGGCAATAATGGGCTTTACCACATTACCTGGATAGCAAATACATACAATGCAGAGAGATTTGCCATGTATGAAATTTTGCTTGACTGGTCAAATGTTCCGGGATACCAGAACATAAACCCCGATTCATGTAAATCAAGATTATTATATTATACATTGCCTACAATTGATGTTAGCCAGGTATTTGCGCCTGTTGTTGAAAAACAATATTTTCCTGAAGGCACAATTATAACAGAAACCAGATACTCCCTTACCCGCGAACATGCTGAATTTATTCGTGCATTATTATCTGAAACTAATTGGCAGGGCGGGTTATTTGACTCAGAACATGCAAATATTCCTACCAATTTAAGTGATGGCGCCATCGGTTTCTTTTCCGCCTGTGGGGTTACCAAACTGTCGCTTACTGTTACACCCTGAAAATCAATCATTAAAAAAATATTTATTATTTCTTTAAGGGTAAAGATATTTTTGTGTGTATTATGAGTGAAAAGCAACTAAAGCAAATTTTAAAACAATAATTATAAACGTAAAAACAAAGAACCATGAAAACAAAAATGATTATCAGGCAAGCCTTAATCCTTACAATAGTAAGTGTTTTAAGCATTTCTTCAGGATGTAAAAAAGAAAGTAAAAAAGAAGACAACACCGACTCTAACTCCATGCAGCAACTTTCAAAAGATGAGGTCGCAGTTGAAAATGCAACAGGTGATGTGTTGAACGACGCTAATAAAATTTTATCAGGTGCATCAGGCAAATCACTTGAAGGACTTCCATGTAATGTTACGGTTGATTCAAGCAGCATAGTCGGCGATACCATTACTTATGCTGTTACATTTAACGGACTGAATTGCGCAGGTAATCTTCTAAGAGTTGGAAATGCCACTATTAAAAAGAACGTCAATACCCATTGGATTGACGCAGGCGCAACAGTTATTGTTAATTACATTAATTTAAAGGTTACAAAAGTAGCATCAGGGAAATTCATCATATTGAACGGGAAAAAGACCTTTGAAAATGTAAACGGAGGATTGCTGGTACAATTAGGTTCGGGTGTTACTTCTGTTACGCATAAGATTACAGGCGCTGTTCAGGCAACATTTGAAGACAACACTACAAGAACATGGAATATAACAAGACAAAGAACATTTACCGGAACAATAGGACAGCTTGTTGTTACCGAAGATGGTTTTGGCTCGGCTGATGGTTTTAATAACCTGATAGTTTGGGGAACAAACAGGCATGGCGAAGCTTTTTATACCCGGATTACAGTATCGGTAGTTTACAGGCAAACATGCGGATGGGATCCTGTATCAGGCACTGTTATTCACGAAATACCCGGCGACAGTAAATCTGCAACTATAACTTTTGGTTACGATGATAGCAATCACCTTGTAACAGGAACCGAATGCCCTACAAGATATAAAGTTGACTGGCAGAAAGGAACTCACTCAGGCACCATATATCTTCAGTTACCGTAATATTTTTAGCAACCTTAAAAAGACCGCTCAATGCGGTCTTTTTTATTATGAGATAAATTTATTAGTTAAAATTATAGTGATTACTCAGCAGCGTTATATGTCTAATATTTAATTATTTAACCGCAAAGGACACAAAGATACCGCAAAGGGCACAAAGTTATAAGTACATGATTTGCATTTCTTTGCGAGCTTTGCGTAATTTCTTTGCGAACTTTGTGGTTAAGTATTTTATTGAAATTCAATTTATTATCCCGCTGAGTAGTTACAAATTATACCAATTATATTTATTTTTTAGTCTAATAAAAAATAAATTATGCCGATGCTATCCCGACCTACGGTGCGGGACAGGCTATGAAAATAGTTCAATAAGACGAAGTCGCAATTGGATTATTTTGAATGTGCTATCGGTATTATTTATAAGACTTATTATTCTTTGATGTTTTTTTATTGAAAATTTCTGTTTGTTTCTGAATAGATTCTTCGTGAATCAAACGAAGCAATTTTACAAGAAACTCTTTGCTTAGTCCAAGTTTTTCACCTAATTCCAGACTTTCTTTAACAATATTATTCCATCGCTTTATTTGCAGAATGGTAATATTATTTTCTTTTTTATAATATCCGATCTTTTCAACTATTTCCATTCTTTTTGATAAAAGTTGTATCAATTCAACATCTACTTTATCAATTTCAAAACGAAGTTCTTTAAGCTTATTCAGAAACTCATCGTTGTCGGTTTCATTTGTCCTGATGATTAATTGAGAAATTAATTTCTCTAATTCAGCCGGTGTGATCTGTTGCTCTTTATCTGAAAGTGCATACTTTGGATTTATATGCGATTCTATCATCAGCCCATCCATTTCAAGATCAAGAGCTTTCTGGCAAACAGATTCCAGTAAAAAAGCATTGCCGGTAATATGACTCGGATCGCAGATTATTGGTAAGTCGGGGCATAGACGCATTAATTCTATTGGTATTTCCCAGATAGGAGCATTTCTGTAAGGAGCGCTTTCATAAGAGTTAAACCCCCTGTGGATAGCGATTATCTTATGTATTCCCGCATGATTGATCCTTTCGATAGCGCCAAGCCAGAGTTTAAGATCGGGGTTTACAGGGTTTTTAATCATTACAGGAATATCAAAACCTTTAAGCGCTTCGGCAATTTCCTGCACCGAAAAAGGGTTTACAGTGGTGCGGGCGCCAATCCACAACATATCAACCCCATTAATAATAGCAAGTTCAATATGTTCGGGTGTTGCAACTTCCACACAAGTTAAAAGACCGGTTTTTTCTTTTACTTCTTTTATCCAGTCAAGTCCTTTTTTTCCAACACCTTCAAAGGAATCTGGTCGTGTGCGGGGCTTCCAGATGCCGGCGCGAAAAACATTCACTATTCCTGTTTTTGCAAGCGCTTTGGCAGTCTGTAATATTTGTTCCCTGCTTTCAGCACTGCAAGGACCACTTATAATTAACGGGCGGGAATTAAAATTAATCCACTCATGCAAAGGAATTATATCGAGTTTGATTTCGTTCATGAAACATTAAAAATAAAAAATAAAAGGATAAATTTTTAGTTCTCACTATAATAATTATTAACAAAATATCAAAGGTCGCAAAAAGATATTTCTTTATTTGAAAAAAATATTAATCAGCTTATGAATTGCTGAAGTTCCATATCTTTTATCTCCATTTCCTTTTGCAGAAGCTCCCAGTTTTTTAATTCGTTTTCAAGCTTTAATTTCAACTTTTCATAATTCGCATAAAACTCTTTGTCGGCAAGTACATTCTTGTAAGTTTCAGGATTTATAAGCATTTGGTCGGTTTGTCCTACTTCTTTTTCGAGTAATGAAATTTGCTCTTCCGATTTTTCAATTTGATTTTTTATTTTGCGAACTTCTTTTTCTAATTGTTTTTTCTTTTCACGGTTTACATTATGTGATGAGGCTTCGGTTTTTTTTTCTTTTTGCTGGGATGTTTTTACTGAAAGCTCGAGTTCGCGTAATGACTCCATTTTCCTCGATTTCAAAAAATCGTAAACATCGCCAAGGTATTCACGGATAGTGTGATTTTTAAATTCAAAAACACGATTTATAAGTCCGTGAAGGAAATGCCTGTCGTGGGAAACAATAAGCAATGTGCCGTCAAATTTCAGCAATGCCTGTTTCAATATATCTTTCGAGCGCATATCAAGGTGATTCGTAGGCTCGTCGAGAACCAGAAAATTAACCGGACTCAAAATTAATTTTGCAAGAGCGAGCCTTGATTTTTCGCCACCCGAAAGTACTTTTACTTTTTTTTCGATATCATCTTTATCGAACAGAAATGAACCCAAAATCGCCCTGATCTTTGGCCTTATTTCGCCTACAGCCGCTTCGTCAATAGTTTCTAAAACTGTTTTGTCGGGATTTAAAAGTTCCGATTGATTCTGCGCATAGTAACCAAGTTTAACATTATGTCCGTGTTTCATTTCCCCTGTGTATTCAAGATCCTGAACAATAATGCGGGAAAGAGTGGTTTTCCCTTCGCCGTTTTTTCCTACAAATGCAAGCCTTTCGCCATTATTGATAAGAAAATTAAGGTCGTTCAGAACATTATGATTGCCGTAATTTTTGGAAAGATGATGCGCTTCAATTATAACTTTTCCAGAATGTGGAGCCGGGGGAAACCTGAAATAAATTGAAGAAGTATCTATATTATCAATTTCAATTCTTTCAATTTTATCTAATAATTTAATCCGCGATTGCACCTGCCTCGCCTTGGTAGCCTGATACCTGAAACGGTTAATGAATTTTTCGCTGTCGGCAATTTGTTTCTGCTGGTTATTATATGTTGCAAGCTGATGCTCTATCCTCTCAAGGCGCATCTGTTCGTATTTGGAATAAGAGGCTTTGTAATCATAAATTTTTCCGAGAGAAATTTCGATAGTTCTTTGTGTTATATTATCAAGGAAAGCCCTGTCGTGCGATACCAGCATTACAGCGCCATAATAATTAATAAGGAAATATTCAAGCCATTGGATGGATTCAATATCCAGGTGGTTGG
>CAINEZ010000076.1 GCA_903847905.1 uncultured Bacteroidota bacterium | reverse complement strand
CAAATTTCAATTAATATTGCAAAGCTATCGTAAAAACTGTTAATGAGAAAAAAGATATTAATTTTTTTAATAAAATATTAGATTAGGGAACAATATTCATTAATACCCTGATTCTAATTGTTATTGGAGCTCAGCACCACAAAATAATTTATACACCTTTATTGCTCCAAAAATTTTAGAAAAAAAATATTTTTAATATTTGTATAATTATTCTGAATTGTTAGTAATTTTACCCGACAAAATTAATCCAGATTATGAAAAAATTATTCGCCCTCAGCATTGCTGTTGTAATTGTTTCGGCTTCTTTCGGACAAAACATTGACGAATCTAAGATTCCAGATGCTGTAAAAAACTCTTTTAATGCAAAATTCGCTAATATTAAAGTTTCAAAATGGGAAAAGGAAGATACCATTTACTCTGCAGAATTTCTTATGGATGAATCTGCTACTGAAGCTGAATTCAGCGAAAAAGGCTCTTGGCTGAACACCGAATGGGGTGTCCCGCTTGAATATACTCCTCATGCAATTAAGGAATATCTTGATTCCAGTTACGCCGGCTATAAGTTGAAAGAAATTAACGTTATGGATTTCCCAACTGACGGTAAATTATATGTTGCTGAAATCAACAAAAAAAAGGATTGCCAGAAGGTTTATTTTTCCCTGAAAAGCGAATTCAAGAAAGCTGAAAAAGATGCTTGTATCAAGGAAATGAAATGCTCAAAGAAAAAGAAAAAGTGTAACAACGCAAACACCGAAACTAAAAAATAAAATATAAGGATGCATAAAGCTCCTTTATATATATGTTTTTTTAGTATATTCTTTTGCCCTTCCTTAAAGGCAATATGTCAATTTACAAGTCAGAATTCACATCAGCCAAAATATGTTCTTGTTATCCATGGTGGCGCAGGAAACATAACAAAGAATAATCTTTCCGATTCTACAGCTTATAAAGAAAAACTTACAGAAGCTTTAGAAAAAGGTGCCGATACCTTAAAAAAAGGTGGAACGAGCCTTGATGCAGTAGTTATTGTAATAAAAATCCTTGAAGATTCTCCATTGTTTAACGCTGGAAAAGGCGCCGTATTCAACAGCGAAGGGAAAAATGAATTAGATGCTGCCATCATGGATGGGAAAACTCTTAAAGCTGGTGCGGTTGCAGGTGTTACCACTATAAAAAATCCAATTACTGCTGCCCGTGCTGTAATGGATAAAACAATTCATGTTATGCTTATAGGCGCAGGCGCTGATAAATTTGCAAAAGAGCAGGGATTGGATATAGTTGACCCATCCTATTTTTTTGACCAAAAGCGATGGGATCAATATCTGAAAAATAAAGATAAATCAAGCATTGGTGATACTAATCCAATAATGAACAAATACGGAACTGTTGGTGCTGTGGCTCTTGATATCTTCGGCAATCTTGCCGCGGGAACTTCCACTGGAGGTTTGTCTAATAAAAAATATGGAAGAGTTGGCGATTCACCAATTATAGGAGCTGGGACTTATGCGAATAATAAAACCTGCGCTGTTTCGTGTACAGGTACCGGCGAATACTTCATAAAAAATGTTGTAGCTTACGATATTTCAGCGCTGATGGAATACAAAGGATGGACTGTAAAGAAAGCTTCGGAATATGTAATAAATAAAAAACTGAAAACACAGGGTGGCGATGGAGGTTTGATAGCACTTGACAATAAGGGAAATTTTGCAATACCTTTCAATACAGCCGGAATGTTTCGCTGCTATGCAAGTTCTAATGGTGAAACAAAAATGATGCTGTTTAAATGAATCCTTTTTCTTTTATTATTTCTACTAAACCGCTATTAAAGAGATTACCACAAAAAAAACTCCTCATATTGCTATGAAGAGTTTTTTTTATTAAACTATGTTTTTAATATTCCCAAAGATCATGTTCTAAAAGGAAAATATCATTCTTGATTCTTTCAGATTCCAGCAAAGCATCCATGCCCTTTGCATATTCAGAAATCTTTCTATCATAAGCATTTGACTCTTTATATATATAGCTGCCAAACATTCTTTTGAAAAAAACGTCTTCGTATGTTCTTCTTTCTGCATCATTAAAGCGGTTAAATACTTCGGATTTTGCAAAAACTTCTCTGGCTTCAGGAAAATATATCCAGAACAGAGGTATGTCAGCTATCTTTTCGCCATTATCATCTAGCTTATCGAGGATCGGGCAAATTCCCAGAATCCGGACATCCATTACCGACCTTTGTTTGTCGAAAAACCAATCTTCCTTTAATCTTATCCGTTTCACAGCTGTCGGGTCAAAATTTTTCACAACAAGTGTATCATAATAATCGTATGGTGGGTATGTTCGTTGAAACTGCATTGTATCATTAGAAGAAAGGCTCTTAATAATCTGGTCGTAAGTATAAGGGAGCAAAAATTCATCACTGGAAGAAGCATCGTAAGCTGTAATAGAGCCTTCCTTTATGGCATTGAGTATTACCTGCATAAAGCTACTTCTTCCATTTTGAGGTGTCATAGGATAATAAAACGGTTGATTTATTTTTTCCCTCATATCAATAACTCGCCATACTCTTTTTGTCCAGAAAGCATCAGCTTCCCTCAAAGGCGCATAAGGTATGGGCTTTCTGTTTACCACATGTATTTTGTCATACACACCATCATTGGGCGGGCTATCCATTACCTGGGCTTTAATGCTTAAAGACCCAAGCATACTTCCCAGGAAAACAAGCATTAATATTTTTGTTTTTGACATATTATACCTCCTTTAATTAGATAATTTAAGGTTGATTGGTGAAAGACCACGATTAGCTCCGTCAGGACCTTTTGCTTTAATATTTTCAAAAAAGACCTTGGTTCCGGTTACAGCACTTTTAATCATTGTAGTCATTTCGGTAGTCAATCTATTACCAACACCCTGTTTCTCAATATAGTCACCTCTAATGACCATAGAAAATGTGAATGAGGTTATAGTAAAGTTTACTCCTTCAAAGTCAAAATCCTTCATTACTGGTATAATACCTCCTGCGGCAGCAAGTACTTGTTTTGAAATAATTCCACCGGTAGAGTTGCCGATTGTAGGAACAGGGTCAGGTACACGTTTCACGCGGAAAGTGGCAGTTCCCATAGAAGTTTGCCTGCCTGCCATATCAGCCATTACGTTTATAATAATTTTAGCCCCTGGTGCAGCTGTAACATTTACATCATATTTTCCAGCGCCTTTTGCTTTAAAAGTACCGCCTGTAGAAATCGAAGCCCTCACTTTATCATTAGGAACACCAGGAACCGAAACAGTTACAGGGTTAGGAATTCCTATATAAAAAACATTCATTTTGTCGGCAGATACCGTTGCTGAAGGTTGCCCTACAATGTAACTGCTCCTGAACCAATATTTTTTAATTTCACCTGTTCCGGATGTTATCTTAATGATACCAGCATATTTTTTCTCACCTACGCCTGATGCATTTAATTTGTATTTACATAATCCATCAACACCTTCAACCTTTGTTGAATCGCCTATGATCCTGTAATTAACAGTATCCACATCAGCTCCAACAACAACCTCGGGAGTTACCTTAGAATCGTAAGCTGCAACAAAAATATCTGCTTCGTATTCCGATCCGTTCATTATATAACTTGATTTTGCAACAACTTTTGCCGTAACCATGTCGAATTTGAAATCTTCAGCGCTAATAGCACTATAAAGTGTGTTAGTAACATCAAATTCTGCATTACGCACTTCGGTAATAGTTTTATTCAGGTTTGTAACAACACCGGCAAGTACAAGGTGATGAAAATTTTTCATTTCCCAGTTAACTTTCCCTTCAATTTCATTATTGACATCTTCGGTGTTGAGTCCTAATTTTAAAGTACTTTGATATTTTGGATCAACAAGAGCCTTCATATCTGCTTTATATTTTTCAATTTTTAATTTCAGTTCTCTTGCTTTTCCTATGGATCCATCTGGTGAATCACCTATAAAATATTGTGTCCCGATATCGTAGTTGTCTTTTCTCGATACTTGTCTTAAAGTAAGTTTTGTTGCTTCGTCTATTGATATACCTTCAGTTTTTGCGATTACTTCGTTTCTAAGTCCTTCAATGTATGCTGTTAATTCATCTGAATATTTTTTAGCTAAAAGCGCCTTTTGATAATAAGGTCCAACTTTTGCAGGCGCCAGATCATTTTGTTGTTTAAATTTTTCGTAGCTAAGATTTATCTTTTTCTCAAAGTTCTCGTTTGTAATAACAAGACTTTCATTAACAACAACAAAAGCATCCAGAATATCCTTTGAAACATTGAGGGCCAGAAGAGCAGTCAACACCAGGTACATCATACCGATCATCTTCTGACGCGGGGTTTCTTTATAACCAGCCATATTCTAATTCTGTTTTAATAATTTATAAAAATCAAAATAATAAAAATTTTCTACTTATTAACATTAACATTCATAGCTGCAAGCATATTGCCATAAACATTATTCAGGGCTGAAAGGTTCTTTGTGAGAGTAGCTATCTCGCTCTTGAACTTCAGGGTATTTTCGTTAGACTCACCAAGGTTATTCATAAATTGGTTAAGCGTGTCTTGTAGTTTATTTGTAGCTTGTAGCTGAGCGTCAGTTCCCTTTAGCTGAAGTTCATAAACAGAATTTAATGCAGACAGATTTGAAGATACTCTCTGTATTTGTTCTCCGTAAGCTTTACCGTCAACGCCTGAAAAATCAATAGCCTGAGCAGATTTAGTCAATGAATCTGCAGATTTAGTATATTGCTCTGCTAAACTGTTTGCCGATTTTGTTGCATTTTTTATGCTGTTTACATAATCCTGAGAGGCATTAAGGTCTGTTTTAATTACATCTGCTGCCTGATTATAAGCACCTGCAAGAGAAGATGCCGATTGTGAAGCATTTTTTATACTGCTTACATATTCCCCTGAAGCATAAATATCCTTTGAAAGTGCTTCGGATGTTTTTTTGTAAGAATCAGTAAGTTCGCCGGCAGATTTAGATGCTCCTTTTATATTTTGAACATATTCATTTGTTGCTACCGAAGCATTGGAAACATCAGATAATTTAGAAGTGGTATCGGTAAGGTTTTTTAATCCACTCCCCAAACTAGCAATAAGTTCAGGTCCAATCTTAGCTTCTTCAAGCATTTTATCAAGTTCTTCCGTGATACTTTTTTTCTGTTCTGCTTCATCTGAATCATGGTACATTCCACCGAGTTCAGGATAAACAAGGCTCCAGTCAGGTTCAACATGGGGTGGCTCAAAAGCAGAGAAAAAGAAAATAAGAGCCTCGGTACCCAATCCAGTACAAAGCATGAAACCTGAACCAGGATAGTGCTGAATTTTAAATAAAGCTCCAACGATGACAACAGATGCTCCCCAGCCATAAAGTTTGGCCATAAAATTTCTGAATTTTTTACTTCTAACAAAGTTCTTCATAGTTTATTCAATTGTTTAGTTTGTATTTCAGTTATTTGATTTTTTCAATAATAGATTAATTGTAAACATTAGATGCATTTGCCCCATCATTTATATCACGACCAAGGTAAGTTTCAACGCATCTGAATCCGATATAAGATTTTGCAGTATCCTGGTATTCATAAGAGCGGCTACCTGTCTGAAGGAAATAACCAACATCTTTCCACGATCCACCCCTTATCACTTTTCTTTTCATTACAGGGGGGTCAGTTTCTTTTGCTTCATAAGTAAATGACATGTTAAGATCGTGAGCAAAATTGTAAGCTGATTCATCAAATGCATCAGCGCACCATTCTGAAACATTTCCAGCCATATCATACAAACCAAAATCATTTGGAGCATAATGAGCAACAACTAGAGTATGGAAACCGCCATCATCAAGGTAATTACCGCGTAATGGTTTATAGTTGCCAAGAAAACATCCGTTGCTATTTCTGATATATGGGCCTCCCCATGGGTAAGGACTAAGATCCTCTCCGCCACGTGCTGCCCATTCCCATTCTGATTCCGTTGGTAAGCGAAAATCATTAACAAAGGTTTCGCCATGTCCCTGCAGCCAGCTGTTAAGTAATTCTGTTCTCCATATACAGAAAGCCTTTGCCTGAACCCAGTTAACACCAACAACAGGATAATTGTCATAAGCAGGATGCCAGAAATACATCTGTGTCAAAGGTTCATTGAATGAATAGGTAAAGTCATGTACCCATGATAAAGTATCCGGATACACATTTATAAGGCCTTTTTTAATAAATACAGATCTGTCTTTTAATCCCTGTGGACGGTTATTAAGACTGCCGGCAGGATTATTACCCTGTGTGTAATCTTTTGCTGCGGCAGCTTTAAAATCGATATAATAATATTCATAATTAAGAAGGCGTGTATCTATTTCCTTTCTTCTGTAAAATCTTTCGTGTTCAGGCATGTACATAGTTTCAAGAATATCCCGTTGTTCTTCATCTTTAGGATCACCCCATGAAATTTCAGCATCCCAGTTTATGTAGGGAGGATCGTATTGCTGCCATTCGTATTCATCTTGAGTAATCAGATGTTCCTCTATTGACTCACCTAATTTCCGGTGAGCAATTGAGTCTCTTACCCAATATACGAATTGCCTGTATTCGTTATTAGTGATTTCAGTTTCGTCCATATAGAATGCTTGGACAGAAACTGTTTTAGATCCGGTTATCTGGGCATAGGGCACGTCCTGATCGCTGTTTCCCATATTATAGCTGCCCATAGGTATATATAACATACCATATGGAATTGGTTGATACCAATTTTCCCTATCAAGAACTCCGACCAAGTATCCTTTGCCTGAGTTTCCGCAACTCGATAATAAAAGGATCACTGTTGAGAACAATAACAATTTTTTCATGGCAACTCCTGATTTAATTCAATTTAAAAGGGTTTAATTATATATTCAACTTTTAAATATTATATTTACCGTTATATGCAATTTTAACGAAACATTTTAATAATAGTTACATTCCCCCTAACTCTTGGCTATAAAAATCTTGGATTTTTGTAGCTTTCCGGTCTAACCTCTTTAATAATCTTGAAGCAATAACCTACCATTACTTCATGGCTCCCATTGCTACGGCCATTTGCGCCGAGCGGTGAAGTTGTGATATCGTATGAATATCCAAAATGGAAATTTTTCCAGTTCATACCGAGTAAGATTACAATTGCATCTGTTGCTCTATAACTAACGCCGCCCCAGAACTTATTATTGTATTTCAACAAAGCATTTATATCAAACTGTGTAGAAGTCATATCAGATTTTATTAATACTGACGGGTCCACTTCGAGAGAAGGATTGCCGGGCAGAGGATAATAATAACCAGCGGTTATATAGTAATGACGAGCTAATTTTGGGGAAGCAAGAACTGTAGGAAGAGTATATTTGGATTCAAGAATCTGGGATGCTGAAATTCCCACATATAATTTATTCGGTATTTTATAAAATGCACCACCGGCGATATCTGTAGTCATATTGCCTTCAATTTTAGTACTGGTCAGAAGAGGATCATCCGGCTGAATAGCTATGAGTTTTGAAAAATCTATTTTTTTGTTTAAAAAACCAACTTGTGCGCCCACTCCAAGAATTCCCTTACCTAAGGCATGCCTGTATGCATAAGCTATTTTTACTTCCATATTTTTTTCAAAGCCCAGTTGATCTTGAAGGATGGTAAGTCCTAACCCGCCATGAAGAGGGTTAACAGCGCCATCAACACATAACAGGTTTGTTTGAGGCCATACTTTATTTCCTTGCGGATCTTTAAATCCAACCCATTGCTGCCTTACAAGAAGTGTAGCGCAAATAGCATCATTACTGCCGGCATAACCAGGATTAATAGCCATATTGGTGAACATGTTATGGCTGAACTGCGGTTCCTGCTGACCAAAAGTTACAGTAATTGCAAAAATGAAAAAAAGGAAAGTAAAGGTAATATTTTTTTTCATATAGTAAAAATTTATTTAATATCTAATATCTGTTATAAATAAAAAGGACGGTAAAGTAACAAAACTATTTTTAATTTAACAAATTATTGTTTGTTAAATATATGATTTTCTCGTATTTCTTTCTTTTTCAACACGTTTTAAAAATGTTATACTTAATTTTTTGTTAAAAGTTACTGTAAAAGTATAAAATAAGTTGAAAATTCAGGAAAAATAATAGAAATAGAGCAGCAATTACATCAATTTTTGATATACCTGCCACCAACGATCCGGCATTTCTTCATTAAGCGCAGTTTGATAATCCTTATATGAACATGGTACCAGATAATGTCTTTCGTATTTACTTTTCAAATTTGCAGGGCAGGGAACTTCCATCCACCAGCGATCGCTTTTTTTGCTTTTATAAAAAACTATTTCATATTTATGATTTTTAATAGAAACCCTGTATTTCAGGTAAGATTTTTTTTCTTTTAACGGGGAGTCCTGCTTACGGTTGTAGAAACCATCAACGAAGTACCATATCATTTGAGCGACAAGGTGAGATGTTTGTCCGCTGATATCAAATATTGGATTTAACTCATAAAATCCAATTGAAGTAAGTTTGTCGCTTAACCCCGCATATCTTGTAATTTGGCATGCTTCTTCGCCATAAAAACCATTCGGGGAAGCATTAGCATTGCCAGGTGCGTCCGATTGCCTTATAGAAGAAATATCAATAGTCATGAGATCGGCATTTCTTACTAATGGCTCTACCTCTTCCATGTTTGCCCTTACAAACCCAAGACGGTAAAAATCAAAATAAAGTTTACTCATCAGTTCAATCGCATCCTGATCAATAAAATATGTCTGATAACCAATATTTGTATAATTGAAAAGATAATTAGGCTGATGCGTAATTATTTTGTTCAGATATGCTTTGGAATTGATTTTTTGATCTGCATTACCGATGTCAAAACAAGAATCTACGGAAGCAATATTTATGATTTGCCCCAGGCTTTCGTAAGCCAAATAATTTGCAAATGTAATATCTTGTGACCCGCCAATGATGACAGGAATAATATGCGATTTCAGAAGATCGGAAACAACTGTTTTAACCGCAAAATAAGTATCTTCAACCTCAAACCCTCTTTTGATATTACCAAGATCGGCAATGCGTACCTTATAATTTCCATGATAAAGTTTATAAAAAAAATCTCTAACTTTATCGGGAGCAGTAGAAGTGCCCTGATTATTCAGTGAATTTCTATCTTCTATTACCCCGATAATAGCAATATCAATATTTTCAAGAGAGGGGAAATTTCTTTCATCTGAATAATAGTGGATAATGTCGCCTATTTTTCCGGGACGTATTTCTTCGCTGACATTTATGTCTTTTACTTGAATTGGTTCAAAATATACAGAAATATCCATGATTATAGTCTGTCAAAAAATATACTTTTAAATTATTTAAGATTTAAGATTTTAGATTGAAAACTGTTTCTAAATCAGAAATTTTAATTTTATAATCAGAAATTTATTTTAATTTCTTTTTCTTAGCTTTTGGTTTTTTTACTTCTTCATTTTTATTCTGTCCGCCTATAATTTTCATGCAATCAGCAAGAGTAAGGTTTTCGGGAATAACACCTTTGGGAATTTTAAAATTATTTTTACCCTGAGAAATATATATACCCCATCTGCCCCGCAAGACTTTTACTTCCGTATTTTCGGGAAATTCCTTTACGATTTTATTAATGTCTTTTTCTCTTTTTTCAAGAATAAGCTCAATAGCGCGACTTTCGGTAATTGTAATAGGGTCGTCAGTTTTCTTTAAAGAATAGAAACCATTTTTATGTTTGATATAGGGACCGAACCGGCTTATAGAAACGATCATTTCAGAGTCTTCAAAGTTTCCCACCTTTTTAGGAAGCCTGAATAATTCCAAAGCCTCGCTCAATGTAATTGTATTAATACTCTGACCTTTTAATAGTCCTGCAAACCTGGGTTTTTCTTCGCTTTCAGTATCGCCAAGCTGAGCAATAGGTCCAAATCTTCCGATTTTCACAGAAACATTTTTTCCCGTTTGCGGATCTTTTCCAAGAAGTTTTTCTCCACTAACTTTTTCTGAATTTTTTGCAGTTTCTTCTACCTGTTTGTGAAATGGGAAGTAAAATTCACCAATAACATTATTCCAGATTTTAAGGCCTTCGGCAATATCATCAAATTCTTTTTCCACATTTGCAGTGAAATTATAATCTATAATGTTTTGAAAATGCTGAACAAGGAATTTATTTACCAATTCACCAATATCTGTTGGGAAAAGTTTAGATTTTTCATTTCCTACCACTTCTGATTTTACCAGTTCGGTTATTTTATCTTTTTTCATTTCAAGAGAAGTGAAATTTCTAGTTATTCCCGGTCTGTCTTCAATCACAACATAACCACGTTTCAGAATGGTGCTTATGGTAGGCGCATAAGTTGAAGGACGCCCGATACCGAGTTCTTCCAGTTTTTTAACAAGGCTTGCTTCGGTATATCTTGGAAGGTGCTGGGTAAATCTTTCAATTGCCAAAATATCTTTAAGAGAAAGAAGTTCGCCAACTTTAAGAGGCGGAAGCATATTTTTTTGAGCTTCTGCTTCGTCATCGTCTGAAGATTCCATATATACTTTAAGGAATCCATCAAATTTTAATACTTCACCGCGAGCTATAAATTTCTCGGTAGTAGATGAAATATCAATAACCACATTTGTTTTTTCCAGTTCAGCATCACTCATCTGGCATGCAATAGTTCTTTTCCAGATCAGGTCGTATAAGCGCTTTTGCGAGTTATCTCCTTCGATAGTGTGTTTTTTAAAATCTGTAGGACGAATAGCTTCATGGGCTTCCTGTGCGCCTTTGCTCTTGGTAACAAATTGTCTTGTTTTAAGGTAATCTTTTCCGAAAAAAGAAATTATTTCTTTCTTTGCCGTATCAATAGCAAGATTTGAAAGGTTTACCGAATCAGTTCTCATATATGTAATTTTTCCTGATTCATACAATTGTTGTGCAACAATCATTGTTTTAGCGACAGAAAATCCAAGTTTTCTGCTTGCTTCCTGTTGAAGAGTGGAAGTAGTAAAAGGCGGGGACGGGGATTTTTTTGCAGGTTTTGTTTCTATTGATGCAATTTTAAAATCGGCTCCTATACATTTTTTCAGAAAATTTATTGCATCTTCTTTTTTATTGAATTTGTTTGGTAGTTCAGCTTCAAGTATTGCTGAATGTCCATTTTTTTCAATAAAAAAGTTAGCGGTTACTTTATAAGCTGATATAGACTGAAAAGATTTTACTTCGTCCTCTCTTTCAACGATTAATCTTACGGTAACTGATTGTACGCGTCCTGCAGAAAGCGATGGTTTTACTTTTTTCCAAAGCAACGGTGATAATTCAAATCCTACCAGCCGGTCTAAAACTCTCCTGGCTTGCTGAGCATTTACTAAATCAATGTTGATTCCCCGTGGACTTTCAATAGCCTCGGCTATAGCAGACTTTGTAATTTCATGGAAAGCGATCCTTCTGATTTTTTTCTCATCGAGTTTAAGTGTTTCTGCAAGATGCCATGAAATTGCTTCTCCTTCGCGGTCTTCATCAGTAGCCAACCATATTACTTCGGCACTTTTAGAGATTTTTTTCAACTCGGATATGATATTTTTTTTATCTTCTAAAATTTCATAAATAGGCTT
>CAINEZ010000075.1 GCA_903847905.1 uncultured Bacteroidota bacterium | reverse complement strand
AGCCTCTCATCGGACTTCCTGCCTGTCGGCAGACAGGGAACCGACGACCTTCCCGACATTACATGTCGGGATGCTCTGCCAACAGAGCTACCATATAATTTTCAAGATATTTTCTGTTTTTGCACTTTTTTAATCTGCGTTCTTCTCTTGCAGCATCAACGTTGTTGTTATAAGTACGAGAAAATTTTATTTCCCAAGGGATGCCTTTGCTTGAAAATTTTTCTTTTCCCAGATTGTGTTCATAAATCCTGCGCTCTAGATTATTAGTGTGCCCAACGTAATATTTATCAATAGAAGCGCTATAAAGAATATATGTGTAGTACCTCATATTTGAGCCTCTCATCGGACTTGAACCGACGACCTGCTCATTACGAATGAGCTGCTCTACCAACTGAGCTAAAGAGGCATACATAAAAAAGTCGGGGTGAGAAGACTCGAACTTCCGACCCCCACGTCCCGAACGTGGTACGCTAGCCAACTGCGCTACACCCCGATTATTTTTGCGTTTTTAATATTAATATTTGGAGTACGCTATCCTCCCGATAGCTATCGGGAGTGCTACACCCCGATAATTATTTTTTATAAAAAAACTTCTAAATATTTTAGAAGTTTTTGTCTCCCCGGCGGGAATCGAACCCACGACCCATTGATTAAGAGTCAATTGCTCTACCAGCTGAGCTACGGAGAGATTTTTAAATTCAGGAACGCAAAATTATGAAAAAAATCTGAATTACGAAAAAAAACGTGATGCTTCCGGAATACTTATCTGTAAAGGGATATAAAAGAATTCATTTGCAAATAATATTCATGTTTTAATTGATCAACGCCTTGTGCTTTTGAGACACTAACTGATTATAAATAACCAAGTGTCATATTGAGCAATGTCAGCCTGAGCAATGTCAGCCTGAGTTTATCGAAGGCTAACCGAAGCCCTGTCGAAATATGACCTTGATAAACTCGGTCTAACAGTCAATAAATTATATTTTAGTAGCACAATGG
The DNA here is from genome assembly GCA_903847905.1 of uncultured Bacteroidota bacterium. Taxonomy (GTDB): domain Bacteria; phylum Bacteroidota; class Bacteroidia; order Bacteroidales; family CG2-30-32-10; genus CAINEZ01. Next base: position 14,810 of record CAINEZ010000075.1, on the reverse strand, counting down.
GTTTAATTATTCTAAATTTATTATCGTTTCATTCAAAAACATTTCATAAATATTTGCGGAAATAATAACTATTACCCTTCATTCTTGATTTTAAGAGTCATGATATTTTTACCGTTTGCATAGATGTAATCTACGCTTAAACAATGGGCTTTGATAATCTTAAGTCCTATTTCGTTATCCTCATTTTCAAATGGATTTAATTGTTCACCTGAGCTTTCGCACACTAACTCTAAACTTCTATCCTTCTCAGAATATGAAAGCTGCAGGCAAATATTTGAAAAGTCCTTTTGCATGACAATAACTTCTTCAGACAACAACTGTGTATAATCGCTTACTTTAGCTGAAATAACATGTTTTTCGCAAAATATCTCAATCTCTGCCTGAAGGTCGTACAGATCATAGTCTTTGCTTTTAATAGTGTAATACATGCTTCGAACTCTGTGGATAAAAGCTTTCGTCTTTTCCTTTTGAGGATTGTCAAATATTTGGTCAGGTGTGCCTTCTTCATATATAATTCCGTCATCCATATAAAATACCCTGCTTGAAATACTCCTGGCAAATTCCATTTCATGTGTAACGATCATCATGGTCATGTTTTCCTTTGCAAGACGCCTGATTACAGCCAACACCTCACTGATCATTGTTGGATCGAGAGCAGAGGTTGGTTCGTCAAACAAGAGAATGTTTGTTTCCATTGCAAGGCAGCGGGCGATAGCTACACGCTGTTTTTGTCCGCCGGAAAGTTCATCCGGAAAGTTATATGCTTTTTCTGCCAGTCCTACAAGCTTCAACAGTTCCATGGCTTTATAGTCAGCATCTTCCTGTTTCTTTTTTAGCAGCTTCACAGGACCTATGGTCAGGTTTTCCAATATGGTGAGGTGTGCATAAAGATTGAACGATTGAAACACCATACCCATTTTCTGACGGATTTTCGACACATTAGTGCCCTTGTCAAGCAGGGAGACACCTTCAATGTTAATACTTCCGCCGGTAGGTGTCTCAAGCAGGTTTAAACATCTGAGGAAAGTGCTTTTCCCGGTTCCCGAAGGCCCAATTATTGAAATTATTTCCCCTTTTTTAATATCTGCGTTTATATCTTTGAGAACCACCAGATCCCCATAATGTTTTGAAAGATTTTTTACTGTTATCATCGTGCAACCTCCTTAATTCTTTTAATACGTTTCCTTTTAGGATCAACCGAAATCTCTACCTTGTCAAGCGCCCATGTCAATAACCATGCTAATACCAGGTATATGACGGTTGCTATGAGAAGCGGGAAGAAGGCATCGAATGTCCGGCTTCGTATGATGTCGCTTGCCCTGGTAATATCCTGAACAGCTATGTAACCGACAACCGATGTCATTTTCAAAAGTGAGATGAACTCTCCTTTATACACAGGCAATACCTGACGCAAAGCCTGCGGCATAACGATATGTATGAATGCCTGAACTTTTGTGAAACCTCCTGCAATAGCGGCTTCATTCTGTCCCTTATCCACGCCTTGTATTGACGTCCTGAACATTTCGGATACATAAGCGGCGAAATTCAAGCCGAAAGCAAAAATTGCTACAATTACCGGGTTGATGTTTACAGAAGCGAACACCACATAAAAGATTATCATAAGCAGAACAAGCACAGGAGTTCCCCTGAGGAGTGATATGTATATTCTGGCAAATCCCGAAAGAAATTTCTTTTTTGACATACGCATAAAGCAAATAAGGGCTCCCAGGATGCTGCCTAAGAGTGCTGCCAGGATAGAAATGATAATAGTTACTTTTAAACCGTCAAGAATAAGCTTATACCTGTTCTCAAGGATGAGGTTATTGTAAAAACTCTCTGAAACGGATTTGAAAAATCCTTTTTTTCCGTTACTATCAGAAGGGGTGGATGTTGCCGTAGCATGTTCAATCCGGTCTTTTCTTGCCAGAACACTTATACCGCTTTCGTAATATGGGTCTGAAAAGTCCACCTGTTTTTCACGTTCTTCAGTAACCATCATGGAACAGGTTGCAAAATCTACTTTGTTTGTTGCGATTGATGCTATCATGCTACCGAACGGGATGTCCACGGGTACAAATTTTTTCCCGAGAGATGAAGCGAAACGCATAGACAATTCAATGTCAAAACCCACAACTTTGCCATCTTTGACGGCGGTGGACGGCAACCCGATGTCACTGACGATGCCCACCTTCAGTTCTCCGTTTGTACCCGTTTGATCAATGTCCGGCATTTCGGAAATACCCTTGTTCATCCATCGGTCAACCATATCATCATAAACACCGTTGGACCGGATCTTTTTAAGGAATTTATTGAATTGTTGTCGGAGTTCGTCTTTATCTTCATTGAAAGCGGCTGCTATTGGTACCGTAAATACATTTGCGGCAAGAATTTCAACATCCGGATTGTCTGCAATAATAGGCTTCAGGCTGAAATGGTCAAAATAGGCTGCATCTATCTTGCCTTGCTTCAGTGCGATCAGCAGGTCTGATAAATTCTGATACTGCATAATTTCGGCGTTCGGCTGATGCTCCATGGCGTATTTTTCATGTATAGAACCAAGTAAAACGCCAATGCGCTTATCTTTAATATCATCAATCGTTCTGAGCTTGTTTCCTTTGGGTAATGTTTTGCTTTCGTCACTGCTACTTTTTACGATCACCGCAATACCGCTTGGATAGTATGATTCCGAAAAAAGGACGCTTTTAGCCCTTTCCTTAGTTATGGATAATCCTGCTCCTACCATATCAACTTTTCCGGAAATAAGTGCAGGAAGCATAGCTCCAAATTCCATGTTGACAACTTCAAGCTTTTTGCCTAATTTTTTTGCTATGTACGTTGCATATTCTATGTCAAAGCCAACAACTTTCTGATTGCTATCGACAAAAGACATGGGTTCTGTTACGGCTGCTGTACCAAACCTCAGGACACCATTTGTTCCCGGAAGTTCAATTGCCGGCATAGGTCCGGGATTTCCTTGTTTTGGGAACCATCGTTTTGACATTTCTTTGTATATGCCATTAGACTTGATCTCTGCAAGTACTTCATCCATGACTTTTTTCAGGTCGGTATCTTCCAGCTTAACTGCAAAGCCATATTTATCATCCATTATAAGTTCATCGAGTACAGCAAGACCATCTACTTTAGCTGCAATGTTTACAAGAACAGGCTTATCGTAAGAAGCGGCATCGGCTTTTCCCTCCTTTACAGCCAAAGCGCAATCAAGAATACTGTTAAAATAAATGATCTTTGCATTGGGAAACCTTTTTAATACCATCTGGTCTGCGGCAGTACCACTGGGAACAGCGAATGTTTTACCCCCTTCAAGCATTGAAAGTTTTGTTATGTTTGATTTATGCTTGTCACACCCTGCGAAAAATAATAATAAACAGGTTAAAAACAAGGGCAGACTCTTTTTGATCATACAAGAATGATTTTTCATATTCAAAATATAAAGGTGAATGCAATCTTTTTAGATTTCATAAATTTATTAAAAAACCAAAAATAATGAAATAAAACTTATACTGTATATAAAATATAAAATAAGGAATATTCTGCGTCAGTTTCATTTTAGATATAACAGATGAAATAATATGGACACGATATTTGATTTGTCTTTCTGCCGACAATGCAGGCTGAGCAAATAAGTCCGTCATCCCGATAAATATAGAGAGGCGGATTCATTTATCAGAGGTATAAATCAAAATCTTAAAAACCATGTGAAATTATTTTTCATAAAAAGACCAGTTGTTAATGCAAAAACATCTAAATTTGCCTGAAATAAAAAGGTTCAATTAATAATAATTTATAACACATTTTTAAAGTTTAGATATCGTATTTTAAGTTTAAAATAAAATATATAAATATGTTCAACAAGACTATCGCTGCTATGCTGCCCTACATGCCTCAGAAGTTCGTTTGGGTATTTTCTAAAAGGTATGTTGCAGGCAAAACCCTTGACGATGCAATTCGTGCATGCAAAGAACTTAATACGCAGGGCATTAAAATTACTATTGATGTTCTGGGGGAATTTATTAAAAACATGGATGAAGCCGAACAAAATAAAATGGAATACCTGCATGTCATTGAAGAAACCAAAAAAAATAATATTGATGGGAACTATTCGCTAAAACCTACTATGTTTGGGCTTCTTATTGATAAAGAAGGTTGTTATAAGCATATCAGGGAAATTGTTGCAAAAGCTGCCGAATACAATAATTTTATTAGAGTGGACATGGAAGACACTCAATGTACCGATCTGGAAATAGAATTGTTCAGGAAAATTAAAAAAGAATTTCCCAAAAATGTTGGACTTGTAATGCAGGCATATCTTAAGAGAACATTGAAAGATGTAACAGGAATGCTTGATTTAAACACTCCCGAAATTCCTGTTAATTACCGTCTTTGTAAAGGCATTTACACCGAACCTAAAGAGCTGGCTTACAAACAATATGAGGATATAAATCAGCATTACCTTGAAGACCTTGAATATATGTTTAAAAATAAAATATTCGTTGGTATTGCAACTCACGATAAACCTTTGGTAGAAGGTGCATATAAACTTATTGAAAAATACAATGTTCCAAAAAACATGTACGAATTCCAGATGTTGCTTGGAGTTACACCCGACTTACGAAAATCCATTACAGATAAAGGTCATGCTATGCGTGTATACGTTCCGTTCGGAACTAAATGGTTCGCTTACTGCACAAGGAGATTAAAAGAAAATCCCAAAATGGCAGGAATGATCATCAAAGCCTTGTTTAAAAGAGGATAAACACATGTTATTTTAAAGTTTTGCAGATTAATATTAAGCATCATTCCTCTATATTATCAAAATTTTAAGCTATTTTTTTTTATTTGAATAAGAAATATTAACTTTGCCGGCTTAATTAAAATCGTTTGTTTTGAGCTTTTTGAAACAATTTGCAATAAATTTTGCAAATTTAAATACGGGAGAATATTCTTTTGAGTTCATTATTGACGAAAGGTTCTTTGAAAAATTTAATGAATCCGAAATAAAGATAGGTCGTCTTGATGCTCAGATTTTACTTCAAAAATATGATCGTATGCTGTCCCTAAATTTTAAAATAAAAGGGAAAGTAAATCTTGTTTGCGACAGATGCTTGGATAATTTTGATTTTAATTTAAATACAGAAAACAGGCTTATTGTAAAATTTAGTTCTGCAAGAGAAGAAGAGTCAGAAGAAATAATTACAATTCCCGAATCGGACAATGAGATAAATATAGCACAATATATTTACGAATTTATTCATCTTGCCTTGCCGTCAAAAAGGATTCACCCTGTTGATAAAAATGGAGAAACTCTTTGCAATAAAGATATCATTATAAAACTTGAAGAACATAAAAATAAAAAAAACACGGACGATGAAACAGATCCACGATGGGAAGTATTAAAAAAAATTACATTTAATTAATTCAATATTACATTTTAAATAATAATTGTTATGCCAAATCCGAAACATAAACATTCGAAAACAAGAAGAGACAAAAGGAGAACGCATGATAAAGCAATTGTACCAACAACTGCTTTATGTTCTAACTGTGGCGCCTCAGTTTTATATCACAGGGTATGTAGTGAATGTGGTTATTACAAAGGCAAATTAGCCGTTGAGAAAAAAGAAGCCGCCGCATAAAATAAAATATTAACATGATGGAAATCGGGATTGACATTATGGGTGGAGATTATGCCCCTAAAGAAACTATTGGTGGCGCTATCTTAGCTCGTAGAGAATTACCTTCTGATATTCAACTTTGTTTATTTGGTGATAAGCAGGTCATTTCTTCTTCTCTTGTAAAAGCCGGATCTGATCCGAAAGATTTTAAAATTTTCCATGCTCCTGAAGTCATAGGTATGGGAGAGCACCCTACCAAAGCATTTAGTAAGAAACAGAAATCAAGCATTGCACTTGGTTTTGAAATGCTTAAAAATAAAGAAATCGATTCATTTGCCAGTGCTGGTAATACAGGAGCAATGCTTATCGGCTCAATTTATAGTATCGGACCCATTAAGGGTGTTATACGCCCATGTATTTCTACGTTACTTCCTAAAGAAAATGGCGGTGTCGGAATAATCCTGGATGCCGGAATAAACACTGACTGCAAACCCGATGTGCTTTGCCAGTTTGGTATCCTTGGCTCGCTTTATGCCAAACATGTTTACAATATTCGTAATCCTAAAGTCGGTCTATTAAATATTGGAGAAGAGGAAGAAAAAGGAAATATTCTGACTCAGGCTGCTTACAAACTAATGAAAGGAACAAAAGATTTTAATTTTGTTGGCAATATTGAAAATAGAGATATTTTTAAAGACAAAGCTGATGTAATAGTTTGTGATGGATTTACAGGCAATATCGTTATAAAACAAATTGAAGCAATGTACAGGCTTATTGTTAAACAAGGATTTAATAACGATTTTTTCGACCGCTTCAACTATGAAAATTACGGGGGTACTCTTGTTTTGGGAATAAATTCTACTGTTTTAATTGGGCATGGAATTTCTAACAGTAAAGCAATTAAGAATATGATCCTCCTTACAAGAGATATTCTTGAAGGTAAACTTTGCGAAAAAATAAATAACGCAATGAATATTTATACTCAGATGAAAGAAAAAGTAAGCGAGTAAATTAAATTATTCTTTTTAAATTAATATTAAATGACAAAAATAAGAGCCGCAATAAAGGGTATTTATGGATATCTTCCCGAATACATTTTAACAAACGATGAACTTAGCCGGATGGTAGATACTACTGATGAGTGGATAATGACACGAATTGGTATTAAGGAACGCAGAATTTTAAAAGGCGAAGGTAAGGGAACTTCCGACCTGGGAACCGAAGCAGTAAAAGGTTTACTTGCAAAAACCAAAACTTCTCCCGAAGAGATTGAATTACTGATTTGCGCTACCGTTACTCCTGATATGCAATTTCCAGCAACCGCTAATATTATCTGTGATAAAGTCGGAATAAAAAATGCTTTCAGCTATGACCTGAATGCCGGCTGCTCAGGATTTCTTTTTGCGCTTGATGCGGCATCAAAGTATGTAGAAACAGGTCTCTTTAAAAAAGTGATAGTTGTAGGCGCTGATAAAATGTCGTCAATTACCGATTATACCGACCGTGCAACTTGTCCTATTTTTGGTGATGGCTCAGGAGCTATACTTCTTGAACCTACTACTGAAGATTTCGGAGTTATGGATTCAATATTAAAGGTTGACGGTGTTGGCAGAATCCATCTGCACCAGAAAGCAGGAGGCTCGGTAAAACCCCCGTCACACGCAACTGTTGATGCAAAAGAACACTTCATTTATCAGGAAGGACAGCCGGTTTTTAAATGGGCTGTATCAAAAATGGCTGATGTCTCGCTTGAGATCATGAAAAAAAACAACCTTACTGCCGATGATATTGCATGGTTGGTACCTCATCAGGCTAACATGCGCATTATTGATGCTACCGCTAACCGAATGAACCTTGATAAAGGAAAAGTAATGATAAATATTCAAAAATACGGGAATACCACCGCGGCAACACTTCCTTTATGCCTTTGGGAATGGGAACCCCAGTTAAAAAAAGGCGACAATATTATTCTGTCTTCCTTTGGAGCTGGTTTCACATGGGGAGCCATATACCTGAAATGGGCATACAACGTCAATTAAGAAAAATACAGGGTTAACTTATTCTACAGTTACAGATTTTGCCAGATTCCTTGGCTGGTCAACATTGCAACCTCTTATTACGGCAATATGATATGCAAGTAATTGCAACGGGATAGTTGCTAATAAAGGAACCATCATTTCTTCCGTTTCAGGAATCTCAATAATGTGATCTGCAAGAGCTTTTACAGTAGTGTCACCTTCGGTTACTACAGCAATTACAATACCTTTACGCGCCTTTACTTCCTGAATATTACTGATTACTTTTTCATATGTACCTTTGTTTGTAGCTATCACTACAACCGGCATATTTTTATCAATCAATGCAATCGGGCCATGTTTCATTTCTGCGGCGGGATACCCTTCGGCATGAATATACGAAATTTCTTTTAATTTTAAAGCGCCCTCCAGGGCAACAGGAAAATTATAACCCCTGCCAAGGTATAAAAAATTACGGGCATCTTTAAATTTATGTGCAAGTTCCTTTATTTGATCATTGAGTTTAAGCGTAATTTCAACTTTTTCGGGGATAAGTTCAAGTTCAGTAATGATTTCGAATAATCTTGAACGGGAAATTGTCCCTTTTTTCTTTGCGACAGTAAGAGCCATTAGAGTAAGAACAGCAACCTGAGCAGTAAATGCTTTTGTTGATGCAACTCCTATTTCGGGACCCGCATGTGTATATGAACCGGCATGAGTAGCCCTTGGTATAGAAGATCCAACAACATTACATATGCCAATAATTGTAGCTCCTTTAGATTTTGCCAGCCCAATTGCTGCAAGCGTATCAGCAGTTTCACCGGATTGAGATATTGCAATTACTATATCATCTTCATAAATAACAGGATTCCTGTATCTGAATTCGGATGCATATTCCACTTCTACAGGAATTCTGGCTATATCTTCAAACAGGTATTCCCCAACAAGCCCTGCATGCCATGATGTTCCGCATGCAATAATAATTATCCTTTTAGCTTTTAAAAATTTATCTTCATAATCAATAATTCCTCCAAGCGCAACAATTTCCTTTGATAAACTTAGCCTGCCCCTCATACTGTCTTTTATTGATCGGGGCTGTTCAAAGATTTCTTTTAGCATAAAATGAGGAAATCCGCCTTTTTCCAATGCGCTTAACTGTATTTCCAGTTTTTGTATATAGGGTGTTTTTTCAATATTTTCTATTGTTAATATTTTCAGATCACCATTACGTTTTATTATTGCAATTTCTTCATCTCCAAGGTAAACAACTTTTTTTGTGTATTCAACAATCGGAGTGGCATCAGAAGCTATAAACATTTCATTTTTCCCAACGCCAATAACAAGAGGACTTCCTTTTCTGGCTCCAATTAAAGTATCAGGATCATCATTCGAAATTATCACTATTGCATATGTTCCAACAACTTGGTTAAGAGCTATTCGCAGAGCCTCAACAAGTTCTACTTTTTCATTAATCTGGATATCTTCAATCAGGTGAACAAGAACTTCGGTATCGGTATTACTAATAAACTTATACCCCCTGTTTATCAATTCCTGTTTAATGGAAACATAGTTCTCAATGATACCATTATGAATAAGAGCAAGTTTTTTTGTTCGTGAAAAATGAGGATGGGCATTAATATCGTTTGGTTCACCATGTGTAGCCCACCTGGTGTGAGCAATGCCTATTGTACCTTTTGTGTTTTTGTCGGCAACAAATGCTTCAAGGTCTGCTACTTTTCCGTGGCATTTATATAAATTTAGATCATTATCTATTAGTGCAATACCAGCACTGTCATATCCCCTATATTCCAGTCTGTGAAGGCCATTCATCAATAATGGGAAAGCCTGTCGATATCCAACATATGCAACAATTCCACACATATAATTAGAATTTGTACGTAAACTATGTTATTAGTGATAATTTATGATTTTAGAATTAATATTTATGATTTAAAGAAAGCAGGTATTCAATGTTAAATCTGAAATCAAAAATCTAAAATAATTTTAAAAATTAACTTTATATATAGACTCTACTTAATAAAGTTTTGTGTAAGTTATTTGAAGTCGTAAATTTCCGTTATTACGTTTTGTCCCGTTCAGAACAACCCTTCTTGCTTCATTCGGCCTGTTTACAGTATAGTCAACAAGATAAAGCCCAATGTTATCTTTTATTCCATCAATAACCTGCTGAATATGGCGGGAAATATTAAATCTATATTCTTTTTTTGAAGAGTTGTAAGTCCCACCATAATATGTTGTTCCCTCATACTGATCGAGCAGGAACCTTATTAATCCGTCTTTTTCTTCAAGCAAAATAAGTTGTGGGGGTGTCGCATAATCTGATAGGTGATAATCAGGGTTATCATCTACATCAACAATTAGGTCTGCTTTATTGATAGCAATCCTGCCGTTTTTAACAAGTTCTTTAATATAAGGATATAAAATCCGGATTTTTAATCCCGCCATCGACTGTAAATAAAGAATACTATCTCCTTTTAATGTATCTCCATATATTTCGCTACGCAGATAATGGTCGGCATACTGGTATTTTGCGTGATTAAAATGTCCTACTCTGGCGCTATTTTCATTAATAACAAAGTCATAAACCAAAGTATCAGCATCGTTTTTATAGTACAGCGCAACTTTTGCCTGTGAATTAAGTAAATTAAATGTAATTGTGGAGCCCGCACCACTTGCATAAGTAGTAGTTACATAAATTCCTTTAAAAAAATTTAAAAAATTATTATTATCTGAAAGGGATGTACTTCCTGATGCATCTAAAAATTTTTGCCCAACTGCTGCATTCAAATGAATACGAAGTTGGGGTGGTAGTTTATCGTTGCCGACAGTAACACTGTCTCTGATATTTGGGGTAAATGTCATTGATGCAATAGGTACGCCCGTTGTCAGAAAGTCGCGGTTAGAATAATATATACTATCTTTGTAAATATCCTCTGCGATTTCATAAACCTTCACTGTTTGCTGGGCATTAGTATCTCCATAAATAGTAGCATATGGAAGCGAAAGAACAATTGAATCGAGGACAGGGTTAGTGCCGAAATTAACATTATTGACCGAAAGCCTAAGCTGGGCATAAAAACTGGCGGCACACTTTCCGAATACAGGATCAAAGCTGCTTCCTAAGAGATTGTAAGTAGTTTCGTCGGTTCTGATTGAGTCTTCCAGGACAGAATATGCAAATAAAGAAATGGTATCGCAATGTTCTACATTAAGCTGATCGCCTGCAGGCTGTACTTCTATCCCAACAATGTCGGGTTCCTTACAGGCAAATAAAAATGAAAATATTACAAGTATAATGCACTGGCTAAATGCGCTTTTAACGAAGATCCGTTTCAAGTTGTTTTTTTTTATCCGTTAGTAAATTTCAGTAAAGAACGAAAGATTTAATTACTTAGTACTTGTTCGTTCACTAAAATTTCATCATAAAACTCATTATAGGCATCTATATAAGTATCCATTGATTGGAATTCGAGGACAGGCTTTTCAATTTGGTTAACGTATTTAACAATTTCAGGGTTAACTTCAGGGCTTCCAATAATCACTCCGTCGGAAAAATCGATGGCTGCTTTGGTTATATTTGTGAAAGTAGGTTTTTTATAATGTTCAATATCCTCATTATCAATTCCGGGGAGTATTATTTTATCGGAAAAATCTTTGTTAAAGGGAACTGAAAAATCATCGTCATAAACTGAATATATTATTTTTGTATCGCTAAACAGAGGATTATCTACAAAGGCTTTTTTCAAATATATAGGAAGAAGTCCTGTAATCCACCCATGACAGTGAACAATATCGGGTGCCCAACCAAGTTTTTTTACAGTTTCCAAAACGCCCCTTGCAAAGAAAATAGCTCTTTCGTCATTATCTTTAAAAAAATTATTTCCTGCATCATAAAAAACATATTTTCTCTGAAAATAATCTTCATTATCTATAAAATATATCTGCATTCTGGCAGACTGAATAGATGCAACTTTAATTATAAGGGGGTGATCGGTATCATTGATTATTAAATTCATGCCAGATAAGCGAATTACTTCATGCAGTTGATTTCTTCTCTCGTTGATGCACCCGTAACGAGGCATAAATGTTCTTATTTCTCTGCCTTTTTCCTGAATACCCTGAGGAAGATATCTGCCAATAATTCCCATATGGCTATCTTTAAGATAAGGTGTGATTTCTTGCTGTACAAAAAGAACTTTGGTTTTTTCCATTGCTGCGTTTTTTAGCACTATTTGAATCGAAGTGCAAAATTAATAAAATTTTTGCATATAATCAAGTATTTAATAGTAGTTTTGTGTCATATTTTGTTCTTTATAAGCATAGCAAGGCTTTCATTGATTTTTTTTATTTATAATGAAGATTTTTTATAAAATTTCTGAAATAAAAGAATACCTGCTTTTACAAAAAGCTCTGGGTGTTAAAATTGGATTCATTCCTACCATGGGAACCTTACATTCAGGTCATTTATCACTTATTAGAAGGGCAAAAGCGGATAATTTAGTAAGTGTCTGTAGTATTTTTATAAATCCATTACAGTTTAATAACAAAGAAGATCTGGAAAATTATCCCAAATCATTAGACTCGGATATCATTAAGCTTGAATCTGTTAATTGCGATATTTTATTTTCTCCTTCTGAAAAAGAAATGTATCCGGAGGCGGAAAATACAATTTATGATCTTTGCGGACTTGACAAATATATGGAAGGAGCATTTAGGCCTGGGCATTTTAATGGCGTTGTAGTAGTGGTAAAAAAAATGTTTGATATCATTGAACCCCTGAAAGCTTATTTTGGCGAAAAAGATTTTCAACAACTTGCAATTATTACGAACTTTGTAAAAAAATATCATATTCCGGTTGAGATAATCCCATGCCCTACTATAAGGGAGGATGATGGTCTTGCAATGAGTTCCAGGAATGTAAGGCTTTTACCTGCAGAAAGAAAAGCAGCCCCTTTGATTTATAAGACTTTGTATAAAGCCAGAGAAATGGCGCCAACAAGTTCAATTGAGAAACTTAAAAAATGGGTTATAAATGAACTTAAAAAAGATTCTTTATTGAAGCTTGAATATTTTGAGATTGTAGACTGCGAAAGCCTTGAGCCTGTAAATAATCTAGCCGGTCATAAAAAGTGTATTGCGTGTATTGCATCTTATGCGGGAAATGTGAGATTGATTGATAATATAAATTTTTTATAACTTTGCGGAATGTTGATAGAAATTTTAAAATCTAAAATCCATAGAGCTGTTGTTACGGAAGCCAATATTAATTACGTTGGAAGTATTACTATTGATGAGGGTTTGATGAATGCAGCAAATATTATTGAGCATGAAAAAGTGCAAGTGGTAAATATTAACAATGGTGAACGTTTTGAAACATACGTAATAAAAGGGAAAAAAGGTTCCGGCGCCATTTGTCTAAATGGAGCTGCTGCCCGAAAAGTTGTTGTTGGCGATGTATTAATAATAATATCTTTTGCACAAATGGATTTTGAGGAAGCGAAAAAATTCAAGCCTTTCATTGTATTTCCTGATATTAACAACCGTATAAAATAATATCTTGAAGAAGAAAATTCTTTCTGTTTTAAAATACCTGTTATTTCTTGCTATTGGTGGTGTGCTTTTATGGCTTGCCTTGCGCGGGAAAGACATCAATAAAAGCTTAACGGAAATTAAAAATGCAGACTACACATGGATAGCGTTGGCTATTATTGCCATGGTTTTCAGTCATATTGTAAGGGCAATGCGATGGAATCAGCTGCTTGACACCTTGAATATAAAAACAAAAACAAATACTACTTTTTATGCTGTGATGATTGGGTATTTTGTAAACAATGCTGTTCCACGCCTTGGCGAAATTACCCGTTGCGGCGTTCTTGCCCGTCATCATAAAGTTCCTGTAAATTCTGTAATAGGAACCGTAATAGCTGAAAGAGCCTTCGATATACTTACCATGTTTATAATACTGCTGATAACTATTTTATCGCAATTATACTTTCTCGGCGACTTTATTCAAGAAAATATTATTTACCCTATAACCACAAAATTTTCGAGTGGCACATCCGCTTTGCTTATAATAGGCGGAGGTTTTATAGGATTATGCATTCTTTTCTTTTTCCTTTACAGATTATTTCTCCCGAAGCTTCGCAAACTTAAATTATTTCATAAAATTCTTGATATTATAAAAGGCTTCTGGCATGGGATTAAGACAATAAAAAATGTAAAGCATAAATATTTATTTATTTTCTACTCTCTTCTTATGTGGGGATTTTATACAGTTACAATTTATCTTTGCTTTAATTCGATAAATGCCACAAAACATCTTACTTTTATTGATGCATTAACAGTAATGGCTCTTGGAAGTATCGGAACGCTTGTTCCAACTCCCGGAGGGATAGGAGCATATCAGTCATTTGTGATTCCCACTTTGATTGCATTGTTTTCTATTGAAAAAAATACCGCAACGGCTTTTGCAAATCTTGTATATTTTACACAATGGTTCATGATAATTTTTGTGGGGGGGATATCATGGGTAATATTATTTTTATCACAGAAAAAAATTGAAAGAAATGAAAACAAATGATTTAATTCATTCAAAAATTTATTATTTCAGTAAGGAAGAAGATCGGGCAAACTTAATGCGCCTGCTTGCATTCTGGAGATTTCGTGAAAAAAAAATTATTTTTACTAACGGATGTTTTGATATTCTTCACTTAGGACACATAGATTATCTTTCAAAATCATCAGATCTCGGAGATATTCTAATTATCGGGCTTAATACAGACAGTTCTGTTAAAAAAATCAAAGATAAGGGCCGGCCTGTAAATGATGAAAATGCAAGAGCCAATATACTTGCTTCAATTGGTTTTGTTAATGCCGTTGTTCTTTTTGATGAAACTACCCCGTATGATTTAATAAAAATAATTTGTCCGAATATTCTTATAAAAGGTAGCGATTATAAACTCAAAAATATTGTAGGTTATGATATTGTAAGGGAAAATGGAGGCGAAATAGTAACAATTGATTTTTTAGAAGGATATTCTACTTCGTCAATAATTAAAAAAATTAAATTACTTTAGCATGTATATTTTAAAAATCAGGGCTTAATTGTCTTAAATTATAACATATATTTGTAAATTAATCT